>JBKJKL010000401.1:0-3848 GCA_046597485.1 Chthoniobacterales bacterium | reverse complement strand
GGGGGATTTTGATTCGTTCGGGACGGCTGCTGCCTGCTCCCCAGAGAGCGCGTTCCGCAAGGCGCCTTCCACCAGTTGCGCGCAATGAATCCGCACCGGCGGCAGTGCGCCGAGCGGGGCGGCCAGCTCTGCACCAGACATCATCTTCGCTTCGTCGATCGTCTTGCCGGCGAGCAGCTCAGTCGCAACGCTCGCGACCGCGATCGCGGTCTGGCAACCGAAGGATTGGAAACTCGCGCGGTCGATGACCTTCCGGCCGTTCTCTTCCTTAAATTTAATCCACATCCGCAGCATGTCGCCGCAGTCCGGGCTGCCGACGGTGCCGACGGCGTCGGCATTTTCCATCTCGCCGATATTGCGTGGGTTTTTCACGGCCGCTTCGATGCGGGCTTTGAGGTTCTCATCGCTCATGTCGTCTCCAGACTATAGCGCGGCAATGAGGTGTCCGCCTCCGCGCTGTAAGCGTCGATGCCGCCGCGCAGGCTTTTCACGTTCGTGAAACCGTGCCCTTGGAAATAGGCGGCCGCATCCATGCTGCGCGTGCCCTGGTGATCGCAGACCACCAGCAGATCTTCGCGCGCCCAGCCAGGAAAGCCGGCCTGCATCAGCTCCTGGTTGAAAAGCTGCGCACCTTCGATTTTGACGGCGTCATATTCCTCGCGCGTTCGCACATCGAGCAGGTTCACGTTCTCGCCTAACGAGAGCTTCTCCTGCAATTCGCGCGGCTCGATCTGCATGGCGCGATCGGTCACGTCGCTCGCGATGATGTGCTCAATCGCCTCCTCGACCTCGACGTTCTCATTCCGCGCGCAAACCCCGGCCAGCGTCTCGTCCGGGCTAAACCCACAACTACTGCAGCCGCCGATGTGATACTTCCGGAACATCGCGCGCTGCGCGCCGGGGAACTGCACCAGCAGTTCCCGCATCGTAACCTGCGGATCGATTGTGACGGCAGCGTTCATCTGCCGGAAAAATATGGCGGAACCGCCGAACTACAACTGCGCCGGGTCGTCCGGCAACTCGACCATGCGCTTCTGCCGACGCCAGCCCGCAGGTCACGGTGAACATCACCGCCGTGGTCAATGCGCCAAGCCTCGTTTCCGAGCTTTTCGGCGTGAGCAATGGGACCAACGTGACTGATGCAAGCGCTGCGCTGGGCCCGCTGCTAGGTGACGGCACGGTCACCTCGGGCGATACGCAGCAGACGCGCGACCGCTCCAGTCAGGCCACCAGCGCCACCAACTTCCGCTCGGACTTCAACCTCGACGGCGTGATCAACAGCGGCGCTGCGATCGTTGCGCGCTCGCGATCCGGGAATCGCATCCCGTGACCGAAGGGGCAAAGCGCTCAATTGAGATTTACACGCGCCGCGCATTCGCGGAGCATCCGATCGCGTCAAGTCCGTTAGGCGTCTCCAGTAAAGCACCTCGCCCTCTTCCCGCAGGGAGTGCAACGCGGGTCGCGTTTGCACCAGTTGAAAGGTCCTAGGTGTATGCAGAAGCTCTTTTCTTTTACTCAGATCGGCCGTGCGCTCTTCTGCGCCGCGCTCCTCGCAGCCATCAGCGCCCGCGCTGCGACCATCTCTGTCATGAACACGAATAACGGCCTCGCCGGATCGTTGCGCCAGGCCATCCAGGATACAAACCCAGCCGGTGGTGACACAGTTGTCTTTAACATTCCCAAGACCGATCCCGGCTACAATACGACGACTGGCGTCTTCACCATTACATTGACGGGCGGTGAAATCCCGATTGGGAACAACCTGACGATCAGCGGCGCCGGCGCGAAGATCGTCGTGGCACGCTCCCTGGCCAGCGGCACCCCAACGTTTCGGATCTTTAACATCACTGCGGGGACGGTCCAGGTTTCGCAGCTGACAATCATGAACGGTGACGTTTCGATCTTCGGTCCTTTTGAAGGGGGCGGTATCCGCAATGCCGCCGTCCTCACCGTCAGCAATTGTACATTCTTGTCGAACGCTGCGAACAACGGCGGCGGAATATTCAACGCCGCGGGCGCAAGTCTGAGGGTGAGCAATTCGACATTTTTCCAGAACCTTTCCCAAAGCGGCCTAGGCGCAGCCGTTTATAATGCGGGTTCCATTTCGGTCGATAACAGCACACTAACTGGAAATCAGACCAACGGAGGCTGCGGCGCGCTCGCTAATGATACCGGCGGCACAGCGCGCGTACGGAATACTATCATCGCTCAAAATGACAACACCGGCAGCGGCTGCAAAGACGTCTCGGGAAACTTTATCTCAGACGGATATAATTTTGTCGGTCGGGTGGACAGTTTTAGCACAGGCTTTGGCGCCGCGGGTTCTCATGATCAGATTGGCAGCAATGCGACTCCTGCGGACCCGAAGTTAGGTTCGCTGCAAGATAATGGCGGGCCGACGCAGACGATGGCGCCGCTGGCCGACAGTCTGGTTATTGACCAGGGAAACCGCGGCGCAGACGGCAACATGCAGCCGATTAACGCAGATCAACGCGGAGCCCCGCGGCCAGTCGATCAGCCTGGCATTCTGAACGCAGGCGGCGGCGACGCCAGCGACATCGGCGCGGTGGAAGTAGGACTGCCGCAGGCTGGGCCGACCTTTGTCGTCACGAATACAGCCAAGCACTTCCCCGGAGATTGTACGACGGACGATTGCACGCTGCGCGAGGCCATCAATGCCGCGAATGCAGCCAGCGACCCCAACACAATCAACTTCGCGCCCGGTCTGAGCGGGGTCATCTTTGAAAGCAGGCTCGAAATCCTCAATCCCCTGACGATCAATGGCCCTGGCGCGCGCACTCTGACGATCGACGCCGGATCCCTGCAACGCGTATTTTACATCAGTACCGCCGCTGATGTTTCCATCTCGGGTCTGGCGCTGACCCACGGTGGCTTTGGCACCTTCAATGGCGGCGCGATTTATCACACCGGCGGCGGCCAGCTCACCGTGTCCGACTGTGCCGTAACCAACAGTGTCGCTAATGGCGATCTGGGTGGCGCCGGCGTCTTTAACGATAGCGGAAACGCGCTTGTCCTGATCCGCTCTACCTTCAGCGGCAACACGACCAATCGTGCCGGCGGCGCGATTTACAATCTCGGCGCGTTAACCGCGACGAACTGCACCTTCTCGACTAACTCGGCTTTAAATGGCGGCGCCATCATCTCGAAGGCGAACGGTGGACTCAGCAGCACGACCTTACGCAATTGCACCATCACCGCCTCCTCGGCCTCCGATCCGAACAGTGGCGGCGGCGGCGTCTACGCGGAAGGGGCCAACGCACAGTTTCATCTCGGTAACACCATCATCGCCGGCAATAGCTCTGCCGGCGCAAATCCCGATATCCGCGGCAATGTTACCTCCGATGGCCATAACTTTATTGGGAAGGTCGGCTTCGCCAGCGGCCTAACGAATGGTGTGAATGGTGATCAGGTCGGCAGCGGCACGGGTATCAGTCCGAACTTCGCCCCTTCGCTGACGAATAACGGCGGCCCGACCGACACGCGCGCGATCCTCAGCCCGAGTACGGCGATCAACGCCGGCGATGATGCGCTCGCGCCCGCGACTGATCAACGGGGGTTCTCCCGTGCCGGTGCGAGTGACATCGGCGCCTTTGAAGTTAACGGCGTGCCGCCTCCCGTCACGCTCCTGAGTGCTGTCTCCCGCAAGACGCACGGTAGCACCGGGACGTTCGAGGTTCCTTTGCCGCCCGTCTTTCCTCCCGCGGTCGAATGCCGGACCGGCGGGGCGAATGGCGATCACACCGTGATTTTTATTTTCTCGGATCCGCTCACGAGCGTCGGCAGCGCCGCCGTCTCCAGCGGTGCAGGGAGCGTGGGCACGAGCGCGC
>JBKJKL010000359.1:0-5895 GCA_046597485.1 Chthoniobacterales bacterium | reverse complement strand
GGCGTGGGAACATGGCTATTTCAACGCTTCCGGGTTTCTTCGTTGGCCGAACTGCTTCACGAAGGCGCAGCAAGTCGATGTTCTCTGGGCCGAGACCTTCGCGCCCTTGCGCCGCTGGGTAAATCAAACTGCGATCTGCGTCGCGGCGGAAGTGCAGCGCGACTATCGCAATTTCCGTCTCGAGCGCGGCGTCGTTACCTACGCTGATCAGATCGCACTCGCGGATGAGCTTCTTCAGCATCCGGAAGCGGCGCGACGCCTTCGCCAGCTTGATCCGATTGTCATCCTCGACGAAGCGCAGGACACCGACCGCGCGCAATTTTCCGTCCTGCTCGAGATCACGCGTCCGCCGGAAGCGAGCGGCCGCTGGTTGCAAACGCGCGTCGATCCGCCGCGGCCCGGCCGGTTCTGCATGGTTGGCGATTTCCAGCAGTCGATCTGGCACGACCGCGCCGACCTCGCGCATTACCGCCGTGTGCACGAAGCACTCGTGAGCGCGGACGCGGGCGAGGCGCTGACTTTTTCGGTCACGTTCCGGCTCGATCAGCGGCAAATCGAATTCATCAACGACACCTTCCGCCACATCCTCGACGGCGGCCGCGGACAGGTGGATTTCGTGGAGCTGCAAGCACGTCCTGGCGTTCTGCCGGGTCAGGTCCTACGCATCTCGCTCGACTCATCGCTTCTCGCGGGGATCGAAAAACCAAAAGATCGCCAGGTTGCGCGCATCGAAGCGGAACAACTCGCCGACTGGCTGAAACGATGCGGCCCCGAGAAGTTGCGCGCGCGCGACTGGCGCGAGGTCGCAATCCTTTGTCCGCGCAAGGACTGGCTGAACACAATGGCCGTCGCTTTACGACGCGCTGGACTGCCGATCGAAGTGCAATCCGAGAGTGACCTGCGTGCCGACTCGCCCGCCTACGCATGGCTGACCGCGCTCTGCACGATCATGGTCGAACCGCAGAATCACTACGAAATCGTAGGCGTTCTGCGCGAGGTCTACGGCCTTTCCGATCACGACCTCGCGGTCTTCGCCGAAGGCGTCGGCGCGCGATTTCAGATTGAACAACTTGTCGCCGCGGCAGGCACGGTCGCGTCGCCCTTAGCCGACCTAGCGGCTTTGCGGGAGTCGACTCGCGAGTTGCCGCTCTTCGCCGCGGTCGAGCAAATCATCGCGCGCACCGCCTTGCGCGCGCGGCTCAGCGCGTTGCCGGCGGATGACTTCGAAGACGTGCTGGGCGATCTCGACACGCTCGTCACGCACGCGGCGGAGGTCGGCGCAAATGGCGCACGACTCGCAGATTTCGTCGAGCGCTTGCGCAGCGAAATGGAATATCAACGCACTGTTCGTTTATCCGACCAGGACGCGATTCAGCTTATCACCGCGCACAAAGCAAAAGGCCTCGAATGGGACGCGGTCATCGTCCCGTTTCTCGGCCGGCGAATCATGGAGCCGTCACCGAGTTACCCTTCGCTTATTCGCGTGCCCGGTAGCGACGAGATCCTCGCCGCGCTGCACAAGGAGGATCGCGAAGCGGAAATTAAGGAGGCTTACAAGCAACTGCGTCGGCAGGAGATGGAGCGGCTGCTTTACGTCGCCCTTACTCGCGCACGGCACACGCTCGCGCTCGCACTCGACCGCAATCTCTTCTCACCCAAAACGGATCGCGCAGCCGATTACTCGCAGCTGAAATTCCTGCGCGGCTGTCACGGCGAATCGAGCATTCAAATCCTCGATGCGCTGCCCGACGCGCCAAACGCCTGCCCGGACACACAAGCCAGGTGGCGCCGAAATGCGCCTTTAACCGACGCGACCTCGTCCGATCTGCCGCCTTTCTCGAGCGAGTTGATTGCGCGTGCGCGGCGGCGTGCGGCGAAGTTCATCCACAAACAAAATCCAAGCGGCTACGAGGAGCCTGCGGACGCGGAACAGGACACGCCAACGATGCGCAGACTGAAGCCGGTCGCGCGGCAGCTGGCCGATACGCCAGCCACGCTCTTCGGGAGCTGGTGGCATGCATTCTTCGAACACTTCCCGTGGAAGGCCGATCCGGACAGCTGGCAGTCGGCCTTCGATGCAATGCAGAGCAGCTCGCCGGAGGCGGAACGTTCCGCGCGAGAATGGAAGAACGTTTTGCCGGCGTTCCGGGATTCGCCGCTCACCGAATTCATCCGCGACCGCGACACAGTTGTGCATACGGAGTTTCCGTTTTTCTGGCCGATCAACGACCGCAGTTGCCTCGAAGGAGTGATCGATCTGCTGGCGGTGAATACCGCCGCGCGGCGCTGTGTTCTGCTCGATTGGAAAACAAATCGCCTAACGAGGGCGGAGTCAGAGCAACTGCGCAAACGTTACCTTCCCCAAATCACAGCGTATGGGGAAGCAGTGAGCGCGATCACGGGCTTCGAAATCGACGCTGCGCTCTTTTCAACCGCGCTCGGGAAGTTCCTCCTCTTTCAGCCCCAAGAGCTCACGAGGACGTGGACTAGATTGCAAAAGATGGCGCCAGCTGATTTTGACGCCGCGGTCGCACTGCCGGCCTTTGGATGAGGCCACCCATGCGCCGGTTTACGTGAAGCGGAACTCCGGGCAGCGTGAATTCGAAGGGACAAACCGCGTCGCAGCCGGTAAGACGTAACCCTTGAGTTTGCGGCTTCTTACTTTGCTCGTCGCCGCCGCCGTCTGCCCAGCTGCGCTCGGCGGCGCTCGTCTCAGCCTGCGCGAGGCGCTCGTCCTCGCGCAACGGCAGAATCCCGACATCATCGTTGCGCAGAAACAACTCGAAGCCGCGCACGGCGGCGTGCTCGAAGCGCGCGCTGGATTTTTGCCCTCCGTCATCTCGACCGGCCTGCTCCGGAAACGCGCGCAGCAAGAGCAGTCGCGGCTGCGCAACGATGACTACAACGCCTCGGTTCGAATTGTGCAGAACGTTTACACCGCGGGCGCGACGAAGGCGCGGCTCGCCATCGCGCGCCTCCTCGAGGAGAAACGCGCGCTCGAACTGGCCGCGGTGCGCGATCGTGTAGCGCTCGAGGTGCGCGTCGCTTATTACGACCTCCTTTTGAACGAAGCGCGCATCGGCGTGCGCGAGGAAGCGCTCACCGTCCTGCGCGAAGAATTGAAGGCGCAGGAGGAACGCTTCGTCGCCGGCACGGTCGGCGAGCTGAACGTGCGGCGGGCCGAAGTCTCGTTAGGCAATGAGCAACCGGAACTCTTCGAAGCGCGCACCCAGGTGCAGAATTCCCATCTGCGACTGAGCGAACTCTGCGGCCTCCTGGGCGGCGACTCGTCCTTCCAGACCAGTGGCCGCCTGCAATATGCGCCTCGGCATCCTTCGCTCGCGGAAAACCTCGCCCGCGCGCTCGCGGCGCGGCCGGAGGTCACGGCGCGCCAGACCGAAGTGGCGATCGAGGAGCAGCAGCTGATCATCGACCGGAGCGAACTCCGCCCGCGGGTGGAGGCGTTCTCCGGTTACGAGGTTTACAGCGAGCGCGATCCGCTGGTCGGCGCTGAATTCAATCACGGCTACGTCATCGGCCTGAACGCGAGCTGGCATATTTTCGACGGCTTCGCCACCCGCGGCCGCATCCAGGCAACACGCGCGCGGCGCGACGCGGCCCAGCAGCTCCTGCAAGCGACCCAGCGCTCCGTGGAATCGGAGGTGCGCAGCGCCTTCCTCGACCTGCGCCAGGCCGAGAGCATCCTCAACTCCGAGACGCGCAATGTGCAAAGCGCAAGCGAGTCGCTCGAACTGGCGCGCGGCAATCTCAGCGCCGGCCTCGGCACACAGCTCGATGTCCTCCAGGCCACGGCCGATGTCACCCGCACGCGGACGACACGATTGAGTGCGATCCATCTGCACAACGTTGCGCTGGCCCGGCTGGCCCGCGCCACCGCGCGCGAGCCGGAGGAGATCGGCGCGCCAACCAGGGCGACCACTTCCGAGACGGCAAAACAACACGCGCAGGCTTTCGACCTGGCGCGACCGCCCGCAAACTTGAACGAGTGAAAACAGGCGCCGCGATCATGGTCTGCGCGTGGGCCTTCGCGGTTGCGGCGAACGGGCTCACTCTCGAGGAAGCGCTCGCGCGCACGGCGGAGAACAGCCCCGAGATTCGCGTCGCGAAACTGCGGCTCGAGGAAGCCGCTGGTCAGCGGTTGGTGCTTCGCGCGACCGGGCTGCCGGATGTGCGCGTCAATGCCCCCGGCGGTGTGCAAGGCGGACAACGCGCCGGCGAACGCAGCGTCCAGCCTTTCGCGTTTGGACAGGGCGCGCTCACGCAGCCGCTCTTCAGCGCCGCGTTGCCGGCAACATTTCGGCGGGCCAGCCTCGAGATCTTGATCGCGCAGCAGCGGCTGCACGCCGCCGTGCTCGAACAATTGCACGCCGCTCGCATCGCTTACTTCACCGCATCGTATCAGGATTCACTGCACCGACTTGGCGAGGGACAGCAGACGCGCCTCCGCGCCAATGCCCGAACGCAAAACGACCGCTACCAAGCCGGCCGGATCGATCGCGCAGCAGTGGCCAGCGCGCGCGTGCTCGAGGAGGAAACCGTCCCGCGTCTCGAGGCAGCGCAACGGGCGCGCGATGGCGCCTTGCTCAAGCTGGCGGAGTTGATGGGCGCTGACTTGACCGGCCCTTTGCCTGCCGCAAGCGGCGAACTGCAATTTGCGCCGGTCGACTTCGCCCTCGCCGCAGAAACAAAGATCGCGCTGCAGCGGCGGGCCGACTTGAAGCTGGCGCGGCTCCTCGTAGCAGCGGCCCGCGAAGAGGAGCAAATCGCGCGGGCTGGTTACTTCCCGCAAATCGCCGCCACCGTCTCCGGAACCTACATCCCGATCTCCGATATCCGCCGCGGTGCGGAAGGATCGGCGCGGCGCTCGGACGATATCGTCTCCTCGGAAGCGCGCGCCGGCATCGCCTACTCCTGGCGCGTGATCGACAACGGCCAGGTGACCGGCGCCGTGGTGCGGCAGCGCGCGCTGCGGGAAGCAAACGAAGCCGTCCTGGCGCGGCTCGAGGCCGATGTGCCGCGTGAGTTGCAGCGGATTCAGAATAATCTGCGAGCGCTCCAGGCGCGGCATCAGTCGCTCAACCGCGCCAGCACGGCGGCGGCGCAAACGGTGCGCGACATCGAAAATCACCTAGAAGAAGGCCTCTCTTCGCAGCTCGAATACCGCTCGGCGGAGACAAATTTTCTCCAGACGCAGGCTGGGCTCCTGACCGCCGCCTACGAGCAGCAGCTCGCGCTCGCGGCGCGGGACCGGATCACCGGCCGCTACTTTGAGTTTTCCGCCGGTGCCGGGAGGGTGCATTAGTTTCAACGCTTGAATCGTCCGCGCTCGAAACGCCTGCTCCTCGGGATCGCTGCGGGAGCTCTGCTCCTTGTCGCGCTCCTTTTTTATCTGCTGCTGCCGGTCGCGGAAGTTGCGCTCGTCGAGCGCGGGACCGCGGTCTCGGCCATCTACGGCACGGTGCGGATCGAGCCGACTTTCGTCCTTCAGATGCGCGCGCAGAACGCCGGTTACATCCGGCTGGCCAATCCCTACTCGCAGGGTCGCGGCGCGATCGGCCGGCGGGTCGCGAAGGGCGATCTCTTCGCCACGATCGCGGACGAAACTACTGCTCGGCAGTTGAAGCAAGCCCGCGCCGATCTGACGGCGGCAGAGCAGCGCGCGGAGTTGCCGTTGCCATCTTCAGAGCCGCTAAAGGTCGCGGAAGACGCGGTCCAGCGCATCGAGCGGCTTAGTTCGCTCAGCAACATCCCGGCAGTGGAATACCAGAAAGCGAAAAGCGATGTGGCGCGGCTCAGCGGCCAGCTCGAAGCCGAGCGGATCGAGCGCGACCGCAACATCGAGAGCCTGCGCACGGCCGCGAACAAACTCGAGGC
>JBKJKL010000249.1:0-2869 GCA_046597485.1 Chthoniobacterales bacterium | reverse complement strand
AATCCGCGCGCCTTCACCGATATGCTGGCCGTGATGGTGAACGGTGGCCGCATCGCGATGCTCGGAATTATGCCCGGCAGCGCGGCGATTGACTGGAACCTGGTCGTCTTCCACGGCCTCACGATCAAAGGCATCTACGGCCGCGAGATGTTCGAGACTTGGTACAAGATGACCGCGCTCTTGCAAAGTGGCCTCGATGTTTCGCCCGTGATCACGCACCACCTGCCCTACACGAAGATCATCGAAGGCGTGGAGCTGATGAAGACCGGCCAGTCCGGCAAGATCGTTCTCGACTGGCGCGAAGCGGCGTAGCAACGGAGCACGGGCCTCCGGCCTGTGCGGCGAGCGGGCGTCTCGCCGGCTCGTTCTTACTAAGGCAGGCGAGATGCCCGCCGTCCGCACAGCCGGGACGGCCGTGCTCCTAGCGCGTCGCGGTCGTGCGGAAATCGCGGCTGTAAGCGAAGAGCTGTCCGCGATGGCTGCGGCGCGCGGGCAACCACTTGTTAGACTGCGCAGTGCGACAGCGAGCCTTCCAGTGCGCCGGGAAGAAGTGCGGGGTGCTACTCCAAAGCCGCGGCTTCGGCAGTCTGCCCCTGCAATTCCAGCACCATGCGCCGGATGTGCTTGTGATGCTGACGCGGCGTGAGGAGGGCCAGGCTCTCCTGCCGGTTGCCCCACTTCAGCACCTGGATTGGCTCATTGCGCACGCCCCATTGGTTCATGTCGCTACGCGTCGCCATATAAAGGTCGATCGTGTTTCGGCCAGAGAGCGCCCAGCCGTAATCGTCCACCTTGTAGATCTGGCCGGTCGAGAGGATGCGAAAATACGTACCAGCTGGCCAACGTGCCCAATCGGCCGCGGCACTGCCCACCTGCGGCCGCACGTATTCGGTTACGACCACTTTTTTCCGGCCGCGTTTTGTGCGGACGATTTTCGTCACCTGCTTTTTGCGCGGCGAAAGATAGCTCTCGAGCGAACCGCCGGTGCTCGGACTGGACTCGGCCAGGCTGGAGCCCGCGGGCAAGGCTCGCGCGGCATACTCCGCGCGTTGGAGCGCCGACGTCGCGGCTTGGAGGCGGCCGCCGAGAGCGTTGTGATCTGTATACTGCAGATGATCGGACTCGGTGTGGGTGTAGGCCGTGGTGCGGATGCTTTGGAAACCGGTCACCGCCACCGGCGCTTCGAAGGCGGGCAAGCGGCGCGAAGAGACACGCGGGCCTGTTTCGCACGACGAGAGCAGCACAGCGCAGACAGCGCAGAGCGCGGGAACGGTGAGAGATCGGAGAAGTGCGGCGCTCAAGTTCAGATCGATCGAGTTATTAACAGTTATTCACAAGCGCGAACAAGAAAATTCCGCGCGCTCTTTTGCATCGTCGCAGGGAACGGGGAAGTTGTGCGATGCTCGCGGAATTCGATCGGCAACTCACGCAAACGCTCGGCGAAATCAAGGAGCAAGGTCTCTACAAAACCGAGCGCGTTATCACCTCGCCACAGGATGCGCACATCAAGGTCGGCGACGGGCGCGAGGTGCTGAATTTCTGCGCGAATAACTACCTCGGGCTGGCGGATCATCCGGCGTTAATCGCAGCCGCGAAGGAGGCGCTCGACACGCACGGACTCGGGATGGCGAGCGTCCGTTTCATTTGCGGCACGCAGGACATTCATAAAGAACTGGAAGCCGCGCTGACCGACTTTCTCGGAACGGAAGACACAATCCTTTATCCGAGCGCCTTCGATGCGAACGGCGGCCTCTTTGAGACGCTCCTCGGGCCGGAGGACGCGATCATCTCGGATGAATTAAATCACGCCTCGATCATCGACGGCATCCGCCTCTGCAAAGCGCAGCGTGCGCGCTACAAGCATAACGACATGGCCGACCTCGAGGCCAAGCTGCAGGAGGCCTCCGGCGCGCGCGTTAAAATGATCGCGACCGATGGCTGCTTCTCGATGGATGGGACGATCGCCGACCTCGGCGCGATCGTAGAATTGGCCGAGAAATACCATGCGATCACGATGATCGACGACGCGCATGCCACCGGCTTCCTCGGCAAAACCGGCCGCGGCACACACGAGTACCGCGAGGTGATGGGGAAGATCGACATCATCACCGGCACGCTCGGCAAAGCGCTCGGCGGCGCGAGTGGTGGTTTCACCAGCGCGCGCAAACAAATCGTGGAACTGCTTCGCCAGCGCTCGCGGCCTTATCTTTTCTCGAACAGCGTCGCGCCGCCGATCGTCGCCGCCACGCTCAAGGGCCTCGAGTTGCTCAAGCAATCGACTGAGCTGCGCGACAAACTGGAGGAGAACACGAGATACTTCCGGGCTG
Source organism: Chthoniobacterales bacterium (assembly GCA_046597485.1). Classification (GTDB taxonomy): domain Bacteria; phylum Verrucomicrobiota; class Verrucomicrobiia; order Chthoniobacterales; family UBA10450; genus JACCTI01. The sequence continues at coordinate 542 of JBKJKL010000249.1, read as the reverse complement.
CGCTCACCGAAGCCGGCCTTACGATCAAAGCGGGCACGCATCCGATCGTCCCGATCATGCTCGGCGACGCGAGCAAGTCGCAGCGCTTCGCCGCGCGCATGCTGGAAAAAGGCGTTTACGTGATCGGCTTCTTCTACCCGGTGGTGCCGCACGGGACGGCACGCGTGCGCACCCAAGTGAGCGCGGCCCACTCGCGCGCCGACCTCGAGTTTGCCGTGAAAGCTTTCGCGGAAACGAATGCCGAGCTACGCGATTAGACTTTGACTTCGGCGAGGATGCTGAGTCCTCTAGCCGCCTCCACTTATGATTAAGATTGCTCTCTCGATTCTGGCGGCCGGTCTCCTTCTCCCGGCCCTCGCGCAGGCGCAAAACGCGGACTTTCCCGGCGTGGAAAAAGCGATGTCGCCGAAAGCCTACGCCGCCGCTGGCCTGGAGAAACTTTCACCCGAAGAGCGCGCGCGCTTGAACGAATTTATCCGCAGCTACGCCGCCTCGACCAACCAGGAAGCAGCCAAAATCGCCGTGGAAGGCGCGGTGAAGGA
>JBKJKL010000088.1:0-6083 GCA_046597485.1 Chthoniobacterales bacterium | reverse complement strand
GAAGCCGCAAACTCAAGGGTTACGTCTTACCGGCTGCGACGCGGTTTGTCCCTTCGAATTCACGCTGCCCCGCGCGAGAGCGCCTCGCGCAGGCCCGAGGTGCGCACCGTCCGCCGCGCGACCGCCGCACGGATGACGTCCTCATTGCCCCATAACTCGACGGCGGAGCGCGCGCGGGTGATCGCGGTATAGAGCAGTTCCCGCGTCAGGAGCGGTCCGTCTTTTTCCGGCAGGACGAGGAGGAGGCGGTTGAATTCGGAGCCCTGGCTTTTGTGCACGGTGAGCGCAAAGGCGGTCTCGTGTAGTGGGAGGCGCGAGGGGAGGAAGCGGCGCAGCCGGCCATCGGCGGCCGGGAAAAAGGCGCGCAGTTCGCCCCTTGCCTCCGGGTCCGGCAAGACGAGGCCGGTGTCGCCGTTGAAGAGCTGGAGGTTGTAATCGTTGCGCGTGATGATGAGCGGACGGCCGGCATACCAGACGCTCTTCGGCGCGAGCAGGCCGGCCTCGTTCAGTGCCTCCTCGGCCGCGGCATTCAGATTCTCCACCCCGAACGGTCCGTGGCGCAGCGCGCACAGGATGCGGAAATCCGGCAGGCGAGAAAGAGCGACCGCGGGCTCCGCCGCTGCCTCGAGATAGGCGCGATAGCCCTCGACGATCCGTTCGCGCAAAGCGGCGCCGAGCTTGGCTGCGGTTGGCAGCTTCCGCCAGGTGAGTTCCGCGTCCGGTTGCTCGTGGACAATGATCGCGGCGTCGGCGTCGCCGGCGTTGACCTCGCTGCTGAGCCGATAAATCCCGCCGGTCGCGGCGAAGCGATGATTATCGCGCAGCTCGACGACCGCTCCGCGCAGGGGCGATCCTTTGGCCTCGGCAGCAGCGCAGATGTCGGCCAGGACGTTGCCCGCTTCGACCGAGGCAAGCTGATCGCGATCGCCTAACAAGATCAGCCGCGAAGTGGGCAGGACCGCGGCAAAAAGTTTCGCCATCAGCGCGAGATCGACCATCGAAGCTTCATCGATGATCACGACCTGCGCGGTCAGCGGATGCTCGGCGTGGTGCCGGAAATAGGGCGAGTCTGGGATCGTCCCAAGCAGGCGATGAATGGTGGTCGCCTCGACGTCGGCACCATCTTCCTGCAACGCCTCGGTCAACCGCGCGGCCGCTTTTCCAGTCGGCGCAGCGAGGGCGATCTTTAAATCGTGGCCGTCGGGCAGCGCCCGCAGTGCGCGCAGGATGGCGCAAACGGTGTGCGTTTTGCCAGTGCCGGGCCCGCCGGTGATGACGGAGAAATTGCGCGCGAGCGTATTAGCCGCAGCGACTTTTTGTAAATCTGTTTCCTTCGTCTTCGGGGCCGACTTCGTCGCCTTGGCGCGCTCCAAGAGCGCTGTTGCGAGCTGCTGCTCGTATTCCCAATAGCGGCGCAGATACAAGCGGCCCGCCTCGAGAACGAGCGGCGTGAAGTCGCTCGCCGCACCGATCGTCTTGCTCCGCGGCAGACCATGCGGCAGTTCGCTCACGGCCACGCAGATGTGTCCCTCGGCGCGACGCCGGCTCGCGAGCATGGCGGCCTCGCGCAACGCGGGCGCGGGCCCGCCGTGCAGCCGTTCGACAAACTCGCCGAACTGCCGATCGAGGGCGTTAAATTGGAGTTCGTCGTTCATCGGTCGAAGAGGGCGCTGAGTTCCTCGGTGCGCGCGCGGCTGAGGCGCTCGTGGTAGACGCCGCTCGCCGAGTTTGCGGGATTGAGCCCGCGGAGAAAGACGTAGTAGGCACCGCCGAAATGCCGCTCGTAGTCATAGCCGCTTTTCCGCACCTGCAGATAGCGGTGGAGCGCGACGGTGTAGAGGCTGAGCTGCAAGGTGTAGAGATGCTTCTGCATTTCCGCCGCGAGCGCGGCCGGATAATAGGCGCTCACGTCGGGCCCGAGCCAGTTCGATTTCCAGTCGATGATGTAGAACCGGTCGTCGTGCTCGACGATGAGATCGATGAGGCCATTCATAAAGCCACTGAGCTGCGAGAACTGAAGCGGTTGATCGAACGCCGCTGCTAATTTTGCAGTCGTGAGGCGATCGACTGGGAAGGTGAACTCGAGCTCGGGGATGCGCGCGCCCGGCGCGGTCTGGGCGAGGGTGAAACCGTCGATTGGCACAGACGCGATCGCGCTCAGATTCGCGCGGACGATCTCTTCATATTCGCTCATGCCGTAGCCACGCAGGATCTGGACAACGTTTTCCCGGGCGGCTGCGAGATCGCTGAAGTCGACGACCTCGATCGCTTTGTGCAGGCAAGTCCCGGCGCGCATCCCGCGCGGGAAGTCGTGGATCCCGTGCGACGGGACAGCTTCGGACGACGCCGCAGGTTTTTCGAGGAGCGGACCGTCATCCAGCTGGTCCGTTTCGCGACCGCTAACCAAACGGCTGAAACTGGTCAGCCCCCAGCTGCGATCGATCACGCCGCGAAAAGGCTCAAGGGCGAATGCGGGCGACGTCTCCGCAGTGGCAGTGTAGCTGGTCTCGCTCGGCGCGGGCAGCGGTGAAACGAGGACGTCATCGGAGTGGATGGCCGGTTGCTCGTCATTCCCGAGAATGTGCGCACAAGCAGAGGCGTCGGCCTTCTTCTCCGGCTTCCAGACCATGGTGCAGCGGTGCTTGGCCCGCGTCAGGGCGACGTAGAAGGTGCGGGCGTTTTCCGCCAGCGCCTCCAGCTTGCGCTCACTCTCGTGCGCTTTGCTGTCGGAGAGATCGAGCGTCAGGCGCGATGCGTTGTCCGGGTCATGAAAGGCCGGGCGCGGCAAGTTCCGGTGCCAGGTGACGAATGGGCAAAAGACGACATCGAACTCGAGCCCTTTGCTCTTGTGCACCGTGATGATGCGCACTGATTTCTCATCGCTCTCGAGCCGGAGTTCGTGCTCTTCGCGGTCGGCAAACGAGCGACCGCCCATTTGCTGGCCAAGCCATTTCACCACCCCATTCATGCCGAGGCGGCTCTCGACACAAGCAGTGTGCAGAGCCTCGGAAAGATGACGGAAATTGGTCAGTCGCCGCTCGCCATCCGGGAAACCGAGAAGGCGCTGGCGCACGCCGTGACTAGTGGCCAGCTGTTGCAGCATCTGGACAAATCCGTGATCGCGCCAGGTTTTGTGATGCTGCTGGAAGCGAAGCATCTCTGTCTCCCAAGCTGCCTCATCCCGCGAGAGCTGATCGATCTCATTGCCGCGAACGCCGAGCGCATCGGTGCACAGCGCCGCCCGGACGCGCCGCTCGTGCCCGGGTTGCATGACCGCGGCGAGGATCTGGTGCAGTTCCCGCGCTTCATGGGAGAGGAAGATATTCGCGCCGCTGTAGAGGACGCTCGGCACCCGTCGTTCTCGCAAAGCCGCCTGCACTTCGGAGGCTTGATCGTTCGTACTCGTCAGCACTGCGAAATGCCGGGGCTCAAGCGGGTCATCGCCAATGGTGGCACGGCTAACAAGGAGGCGGACAATTTCTGAGGCGACCCGGTCCGGCAAGTCCTTCTCCTTGTCGGAGGTCCAGATGTGAAAGGGTGCTTCCGCGACGCCGTCGATCAGGAACGGGCGCTGGTCCGCGTCTAGGCTTGGTTCCACAGGGTGGAACTGAATCTCGTCGAGGAGGAAGGCATTCTCTTTGCCTGCGAAAATACTGTTTACCGCGCCGACGAGACGGCTTTCGGAACGCCAGTTGGTCGTCAGGGTGAACTGGCGCTCGGCCGCGTGCGCCGCTCCCATATAGGTGAAAACGTCGGCCCCGCGGAACGAGTAGATCGCCTGCTTCGGATCGCCGATGAAAGCAACGGGCGCCTCGCTTCCGGGGTAAATGCGGGCGAAAATTTCGTACTGCACCGGGTCGGTGTCTTGAAATTCATCGACTAAGGCCGCGCCGTAGCGGGCGCGGATGGAAGCCGCGAGTTCTTTGCCGCCCGGGCCAGTAAGACCCTCTGCGAGCCGCAGGAGGAGATCTTCGTAGGAGAGGAGGTTGCGCGTCAGTTTGCGCAGGCGCAGCTCTTCGCGGGCGTAGGTGAAAAACCGGGCACGCAGACCCGCCACGATCTCGGAGTTTAAGTCGCAGATCCGCTGGCAAGTCTCAAAGACGGGATGCGTCGGAGTTGCTTTGCCTTTCCCGGTGTCCGCCCGTAGCGCGCTGCTCGAGAGAACTTCGATGCATTCCCATTGCGCGAGATCGCTTTCGTCGTCCGCGAGGCAGTCCTCGATCTGGGCGAAAATCTGCGCCATATGGTCCGCGTTTTTGTAGCTACCTTTCGCCCACAACGGACGCTCGAAGATTGCGCGCACTCCATCCTTCCCGGTCGCCCAATCCTTGCGCAGGGCCTTCCGTGCTTTGGCCAAGCCGGCCGCGATCTCGTCCTCGGTGCGAGCCGTCTCCGGTAGAATGATGAGACGCGGGTTTCTGGTAAGCTCCTCGATATCCTGGGTGAGCTTTTTCGGCGTAATTTCGCCTTGAGTCGCAAGCAGCGCCGGGAGGCGTCCGCCGTTGTAGAAATTTTTCCGCCAGAAATCGCAGACGATTTCGGAGAGCAGCGCCTGCTGATTCGTGAGGAGTTCGGGATCGAAAAGGGCCCCGCTCTCAAAAGCGCGATCGGAGAGCACCCGCTGGCAGAAGCCGTGGATCGTGTAGATGGACGCCTCGTCGAAGCGAAGAAGCGCTTGCTCCAGGCGATCAGCGGCCGCGTGGTCGTTCCGATGCGCGTCGCGCAGCGCGCGGAGCATTTCGTCATCCGTCGGCGCGCCCTTGAAAACGGCCAGAGCGTCGCGCAGGCGCTCCCGGATTCGGCGGCGCAGTTCGGCGGTAGCGAGTTCGGTAAAGGTTGTGACCAGGATGCGGTCGATCGTCAGCTCTGGCCGCTCGAGGAGCAGGCGTAGGACGAGGAAGGCGATGGTGAAAGTCTTGCCCGTGCCGGCACTGGCCTCGATCAAGGTGGTGCCGTTCTTGATCTCCGTGCGGAGAACTTCAAATTTTTCCGGCGGCATCACTCCACTTCCTTCACCGCGGTCAGCGGCGGTTGAAAAACAACACGGGCGATCTCTTGGAAATCTTCATTGAGAAGATCGCGCACGTTCCCAAAGGCGAGATGGAAATAGCGGTCTGTCCCCTCGGGCGGCGTGCCACGATCTGGCTCCCAGCTTTCCGGTGTCGCTTCCCATTTTTTCCACGCTGCTTCGAGTGGAGTCGATCCTTTGGGAGATAACTCTTTCTCGACAAAGGCGAGTGAGGCGCGTGGGAAGAAGGGCAATGGCTCGCGCAACCCGCGCCAGTAGAGAGCGAGCAAGTCGCAGAGGTTGGCGCGTGCCGTTTCCGGCGCGACGGGCTCGAACTTCTCAACCAGCGGTTCGCCTTTTTTCGTACTGATCAGGAGGGAGCTGACCGGGCGCGTGCAATTGACAATTAAATGCTCGATCCAGGAACGAAAGAGGTCCTTCGGCTTCCGCGAGGTCAGTCGGTAGCGCACCAGCCGGTCGCCGTGGAGATGGTCCAGTCGAGCGGTCAGGGTGAACTGGTCGAGTTCGAGTTCCGTGACGAATGTTTCCGCGGCACCGGTTGGGACGTGCTGCCGGACAAGGCTGGCAAATCCTTCAGCCGCCTGCGTCATCCCGCGCAGCCTGGCCTCTCCGACGTCGCCGGGCGGCAGGCTGCCGCGCGCGCGAATGAGGGGGAAGTGATCTCCGCAAAACTCACCGCGGAGCGCGCAGGCGAGTAGTTCATCTTCCACGAGATACTTCGCGAGGGTGTCGACCTCGACCGGTTCGCTCTCCGCGAGGCTTTCCGCGTCATCCGCGAGCCGAATTTGCAGGCGATCCTTGATGAAAAGTTTGGCTGGATTGCCGAAGAAACTGACAAGGCGCGCCGCATCCACCCGGCGCCATTCTGCTTCCGGTTCCGCGATCGGCTGCGTGATGAAGGGCAGAGGATGATTACGCTCCGCCGCCGCAACCGCGCTGGCCGCGAAGTTTTCCGCCGAGTAACTCTGCAACTCGCCGGCGCGGAGGAAGTAGGCGGTGTAAAAGGGCTGCAGTCTGTGTTGCACCGGCGTGGCCCGGGTGTAGTCGAGCAACT
>JBKJKL010000020.1:0-7084 GCA_046597485.1 Chthoniobacterales bacterium | reverse complement strand
TGTGGATCACTCTCGTGGTCCCATTCCGCACCTCATTAATAGACAGATACTCATGAAACGACTTACTCATACCACGCTGCTCATGCTGCTGGCGCTTTTCACTCTCGGCACGAACGCCTGCCTGGCTGAACCAAAAGGCAAAGCAAAGGAAGAAGCCGTCAACATTCCGAGCGGCATCGACCATAGCTCTTGGGATCGCCTCCTGAAGAAATATGTGAACGCACAAGGCTTGGTCGATTACACCGGCTGGAAAAACTCGCAGAGCGACCGGCGGGCGCTCGACGCTTACCTGAAGCAATTCGCCCCCAAGGCCGAATCGGCTGCACAGGGCAACGAGAAAGCGGCCTCGCTTGTCAACGCCTACAACGCGATCACGATTCACACCATCCTCGACGCCTACCCAGTGGAGAGCATTCACGCCACCGGCAAGCCGTTCGAAGCAAAGAAGTGGAAGCTCGGCGGCGCAATCGCTTCGCTGAACGATATCGAGAACGCGACCCTGCGGCCGATGTTGAAATGGCGCGCCCACTCGGTGCTGGTTTGCGCAGCGCGAAGCTGTCCGCCGCTGCAGCGTTCCGCTTACCAAGCTGCCACCTTCGAGCAACAGGACGACGCCGCTTTTAAAGCCTGGCTGGCGCGGGAGGACCTGAACAAGTTCCGGCCGGAAAAGAACGAGGCAGAAGTCTCGAGCATCTTCAAGTGGTTCAAGGGCGACTTCGACAAGTCGCTCGGCGTCGCGAAGGTCTTCGAGCGGCTCGGTCCGGCCCCGGCGAAGAAGCTGGTTGCCGGCGGGAACCAGTTTGGTATCTCCTACCTCTCCTACAACTGGGGCCTGAACGATCAAGGCTCGCATGGCCGGAACTACAGCAAATTGAACCTGCTCTTCGACAACCTCACTGAATAACGGCTGACCTCGCCGGCGTTTCATGACGAAGAGCCTCCCGCCGAGCGTTCCGGTCGCGCCTCGCATTTCCATTATCATCCCGGCGTTCGACGAAGCTCACTCTCTCGGCAAAACGATCGCCGCGGCGCGCCGGCATTCCGCTCCCGTGGAGATCGTGGTCGTGGATGCGGGCAGCAGCGACGGCTCGGCCGAGATCGCTGCGGAGGCCGGCGCGCGCGTCCTGCGCACCCGGCGCCGGCAGCGCGCTTCGCAGCTGAACCTCGGCGCGCAGCAGGCGCGCGGTTCGCTCCTCATCTTCCTGCACGCCGATACTCTCCTGCCGCCAAACGCGCTCCATGCGGTGGTGATCGCTTTCCGCGACCGTCGTGTCGTGGGGGGCGCATTCACACGCCGCTACGATTCGCGCTCGCTTGTGCTCGCCTTCACCTGCTGGCTGGGCTCGCTGCGCAATCGGACGATGGGCTGGCATCTCGGCGACCAGGCGATGTTTGTCCGCGGCAAAGTCTTCGATCAAATGGGCGGCTTTCGCGAGGTGGATCAATTCGAAGACCTCGACTTCTCGCGTCGCCTGCGGCGCATCGGCAAGACGGTTACCTTGCAACCAGCGGTCGTTTCGTCGCCGCGGCGCTTTCAGCGCAAAGGCGCACTGCGAACCACGCTGCGTGATTTCTGCCTCACTCTGCGCTATCTCGTCGTCGGTTTGGAGACGGCTAAGTCCGCGCCTGATCGCGCCCTCGGCGCATCGCGCGAAACCACTCCTCGCCGATGAAGAAAGGCGAAGGCATGTATAACGTCGTCGTGATCGGCGCCGGCACGGCTGGCCTTGTAACCGCGGCCGGGACCGCTTCGTTAGGCGGACGCGTCGCCTTGATCGAGCGGAACCAGATGGGCGGCGATTGCCTGAACTTCGGCTGCGTACCGAGCAAGGCGTTGATCTCATCAGCTCGGCTCGCGCAACGGATGCGCGAAGCGGAGAAGTGGGGCCTGCGTTCGCAGCCGCCGCAGTTCGAGTTCCGCGCCGTCATGGAGCGAATGCGCGCGCGCCGCGCGGCGATCGCGCCGCATGATTCGCAGGAACGGTTTGAGTCGCTCGGTGTCGATGTCTTCCGTGGCGAAGCGCGCTTCCTCTCGCCGCATGAGGTAGAAGTAGACGGGCAAAAATTGCGCGCGCGCCATTTCGTCGTCGCCACCGGCAGCCGCGCCGCCGTGCCGACGATCGACGGGATCGAGGAGGTCCCCTATTTCACGAACGAAACCATCTTCGACGAGCTGAACGAAGCGCCTGCGAGCATGATCATCATCGGCGGCGGCCCGATCGGCTGCGAACTCGGCCAGGCCTTCAGCCGGCTGGGTGTGAAGATCACAATCGTGCAGAACAATGACCAGATCCTGCCGCCGGAAGATCGCGACGTCGCGGAGTTCATGCAGGAGCGCTTCGCGGAGGAAGGCATCGACGTCCGCCTGCAGCAGAAAACGAAAAGCGTGCGGCGGGAAAATGGCGAAGTCGTTCTTTCGACCGAGAAGGGCGAGATCCGCGCGACGGCGTTGCTGATCGCGGCCGGCCGCACTCCGAACACCGAGCGGCTCAATCTCGCGGCGGCCGGCGTGAGGCACGACGAGCACGGCGTGACCGTGAATGATTACCTGCAGACCTCGCAGCCCCACATTTACGCGGCGGGCGACGTGGCCAACCGCCTCAAGTTTACTCACACGGCCGACTTCACCGCGCGCGCCGTGGTGCGGAATATTTTGATGCCGTTCCAGCTCCTCCGGCAAAAGGTCGACTGCGCGATCGTGCCGTGGTGCACCTACACGGATCCCGAGGTGGCGCATGTCGGCCTCGGCGAAAAGGAGGCGCGCAAGAAGGAGATCGCCTACGACCTCTTCACCGTGGCGCTCGACGATCTCGATCGCGCGGTGGTGGAGAGCGAAGAGAAGGGCTTCGCCAAGATCCTGACCGCGAAAGGAAGCGACAAGATTCTCGGGGCCACGCTGGTCGCGCCGCACGCTGGCGATCTCGTGCACGAGTTTGTCGTGGCGATGAATGCGAAGGTCGGTCTCGGGGAAATCGCGGGAATGATTCACGCCTATCCCACCTTTGCCGAGATGGCGCGGAAGGCCGGCGACCAATACAACAAGACGCGCCTCACGCCGCTGGCGAAGAAGATCTTTCACTGGCTCTACCGGCGGAGCCGCGGCTAAACGATGAACTGGTTAAAGAAATACTGGAAGTGGATCGCGCTCGGCCTCGTCCTGGCAGCTCTCTCGACCGCCGCGGCTTTTCTGCCGGTGAAGGATTGGGTGAAATCCTTCAGCGACTACGTGCAGACCCTCGGTCCGCTCGGCATCGCTTTATTCATCGCGGTCTATGCGGTGGGGACTGTGTTGTTTCTCCCAGGATGGATCTTCACCGTCGCGGCTGGCCTGGTCTTCGGCGTCATCGGCGGTTCGGCCGTCGCGCTCAGCGGCGCGTTAATCGGGGCCAGCCTCGCCTTTCTTTGCGGACGTTACCTGGTGCGTGATCGGGTGAAGTCGGCCACGAAGGGCAATCGAAAATTCGAGGCGATCGACAAGGCGATCGGCGACGAAGGCTGGAAGGTTGTCGGCCTCCTGCGGCTCAGTCCGCTGATTCCGTTTAACCTCAGCAACTACTTCTACGGGGTCACTGCGGTCGGCTTCTGGCCTTACTTCGCCGCCTCCGCTGTCGGCATGCTGCCCGGCACTGTCCTCTATGCGTATCTCGGCGCGGCTGGGAAAGCCGGGCTGAGCGGCGGCAGCGATTCCTCCCCGCTGAAGTATGTCCTCCTGGGTGCTGGCCTCTTGGCCACGATCGTCGTCACAATTCTCGTCAGCCGCGCCGCGAAAAAGGCGCTGAAGAAGACCGGCGCGACGTCCACGAAGTAGGGAGAGCGCGAGCATTCTTCCGCTCGCGCACCGCGCAGGGTAAGGTCCGGGCGCAATGCCTTCCGCCGATTTCCCGCGCGAGCGCGTACGCATCGTCCTCCGCGGCGCGGTGCAGGGCGTCGGGTTTCGTCCGTTCGTCTATCGGCTTGCGCACGAGTTGCGGCTCGACGGCTGGGTCTCAAACACCGCCGCGGGTGTCTTTGTTGAGGCCGAGGGAATCCACGCGCAGCTCGCGGAGTTTGCGCGGCGGATCGAGCAGGACAAGCCGCCGCTGGCCGTGTTGCAGAGCATGGAGGTTTCCTGGCTCGACGTCTGTGGGCTTGGGCCATTCGAAATTCGCAAGAGCGCGGACACCGGCGCGAAGACTGCGCTCATCCTGCCCGACATCGCCACCTGCGCAGCTTGCTTGCGGGAGATCTTCGAGCCGCGCGATCGGCGTTACCGCTACCCTTTCACAAATTGCACGAACTGCGGGCCGCGCTTCTCCATCATCGAGGCGTTGCCTTACGACCGGGCCAACACTTCGATGCGGAAGTTCGCGATGTGCCGGGAGTGCGAGCGCGAATACCACGATCCGCGCGATCGCCGCTTTCACGCGCAACCCAACGCCTGCCCGCGCTGCGGTCCGCGGCTCGCGCTCTGGGACGCAGATGGCGCGGTGCGGGCCCAGGATGACGCCGCGTTGATCGCCGCCCTTGCGGCGATCCGCCGCGGTGAAGTCCTCGCGCTGAAAGGGCTCGGCGGCTTCCAGTTGATCGTCGATGCACGGAATGAATCGGCCGTCTCACGCCTCCGCGAACGGAAGCGGCGGGAGGAAAAACCGTTCGCCGTCATGGTCGCGTCGCTCGCCTACGCGCAGGAGCTCTGTGAGGTGGACCCTCTCGAGGAGCGGCTGCTCCTTTCACCCGAGACGCCGATCGTTCTGCTCCGCCTTCGCGCGGGCGCTGCCCTCGCCGCTTCGGTGGCGCCGGGGAATCCACACTGCGGCGTGATGCTGCCTTACACGCCGCTCCATCACCTGCTCCTGCACTCGTTAGGCACGCCCATTGTGGCGACAAGCGGCAATCGCAGCGACGAGCCGATCTGCATCGATGAAAACGAGGCACTCGAGCGACTGCGCGGTCTGGCCGATCTCTTCCTTGTGCACGATCGCCCGATCGTCCGCCACATGGACGACTCCGTGGTGCGGATCATGGCCGGCCGCGAATTGGTCCTGCGGCGGGCGCGCGGTTATGCGCCGCTTCCCGTGCAGTTGCCTTCGGCGACCGGGCCGATCCTCGCCCTCGGTGCTCATTTAAAAAACACCGTCGCTCTCGGCGTCGGGCAGAACGTCTTCGTCAGCCAGCATCTTGGCGACCTCGAAACGCAGGCCGCGCACGAGGCCTTCATGCGGACGGTTAGCGATCTGCCGCAATTGTACGGCGTCACGCCGGAACGGATCGCCTGCGACCTGCATCCCGATTACCTCTCGACCAAACACGCGACGCAGCTCTCCGCGCCGATCGTCGCAGTGCAGCATCACTGGGCGCACATTGCGGCCTGCATGGCCGAGAACGAACTCGCGCCCCCCCTTCTCGGCATCGCCTGGGATGGCACCGGCTATGGGACCGACGGCACCATCTGGGGCGGCGAGTTCTTAATGGTAACCGCGAGCGGCTTCGAGCGTTTCGCGCATCTTCGGCAGTTCCCTCTGCCGGGTGGCAACGCGGTCGCGAAAGAACCGCGACGTAGCCAACTCGGTCTCCTCTTTGAACTTTTCGGCGCGGAGGTCTGGAACCGCCCGGATTTGACGGGCGACTTCACGAGCAGCGAACTCAAGCCGCTGCGGCAGATGCTGGCAAAAGGAATCAACACGCCCATCACCTCGAGTGCTGGACGGCTCTTTGATGCCGTCGCGGCCCTGCTCGGCTTGCGCGCGCGGAGCAGCTTTGAAGGTCAAGCTGCGATGGCGCTGGAGTTCAGCCTGGATAACCCCGGCGACGATTCCTACCCGTTCGACTTGCGCGAGGGCCAGCCGCTCATCGTCGATTGGGGCCCCATGATCATGGCCATCCTGGAAGATCGCGGGACCCAGACAGCGGCGGTGATCTCCGCCAAATTCCACCACACGCTCGCCGAGATGATTGTCGCGATCGTTCTCCGCTCGCAACAAGAGCGGGTGGCCTTGAGCGGCGGTTGCTTCCAAAATGGCTACCTGACGGAACGCACTATCGCGCGCCTCACGGCAGCCGGGATCAAGCCCTACTGGCACCAGCGAATTCCGCCGAACGACGGCGGAATCTCCCTCGGACAAATCTTTGCCGCCACTTTCCCGCCGTGAAGAGCGGGCGGCCCAAAAAACGTCGGCAGATTTACTGACGGAGGGCTACAGCACTGGTATTGTAGCGAGAGAAAAACGCGCCCAGCCTAACGAATGAAATACCTCGACGAATATCGCAGCGGAGACCTCGCGAATAAGATCGTCGCGGAGGTCCACCGCACGGTGACGAAGCCGTGGGTGCTGATGGAAGTTTGCGGCGGGCAGACCCACAGCATCGTCAAATACGGCATCGATCGGCTCCTGCCGAAAATGGTCGAGTTGGTCCACGGACCCGGCTGTCCCGTCTGCGTGACTTCACTCGAGATGATCGACAAGGCGCACGCCATTGCGCTTCGGCCGGACGTCATCTTTTGCTCGTTCGGAGACATGCTGCGGGTGCCAGGTTCCGACGGCGACCTGCTCGTTCTGAGATCGCGCGGCGCTGATATCCGGATCGTGTATTCGCCGATCGATTGCCTGAAAATCGCCCGCGCCAACCCGCAGAAAAAGGTTGTCTTTTTTGCGATCGGTTTTGAGACGACGGCTCCGAGCAACGCGATGTCGGTCTTCCAGGCGAAGAAGCAGGGCGTGACCAATTTTTCAGTTCTCGTCTCGCATGTCCTCGTGCCGCCTTCGATGGCGTCGATTCTCCAGTCGCCGCAGAATCGCGTCCAAGGATTCCTCGGGCCGGGCCATGTCTGCACGGTGATGGGTTACCGCGAATACGAGCCGCTCGCGGAGCGTTTCCGTGTGCCGATCGTGATTACCGGGTTCGAGCCGATCGATATTTTGCAGGGCACCCTGATGACGCTGCGCCAGCTCGAAGCCGGCACGCACACGGTTGAGAATCAATATCCGCGTGTCGTGAACCGCGAAGGAAACCGCGTGGCGCAGGATTTAGTGAACAGCGTCTTTGAAGTCTGTGATCGCAAATGGCGCGGCGTAGGCTTGATTCCGAAGAGCGGCTACAAGCTGCG
>JBKJKL010000477.1:0-3792 GCA_046597485.1 Chthoniobacterales bacterium | reverse complement strand
GGCAACGTCATCGTCACGCCCGGCGGCGGCGCTGGGTTGTTCGGGAACGCCGCGCTCGCGGGCACCATCTTTCTTGGGTCACGCCGCGCATTGACCGAACTGAAAGTGCTGCGGAATTTCCGCACCTGACCGTAACCGCTCACGCGCAGCTCCGCGTGCAGATCGCGAAAACGCCGGGTCAGCACCGCACTCGCGTCACCGCCTTTGCTCGCGTTGCGCGTGTAGCGCGTGCCGTTCCCGCGCTCCTCTCGAAAACCGCGCAGCTGCACATCGAGCGTTGCGTCCTCGCCTAACGAGACCTCGGCCCCAAGCTGGAGGAGCGACGATTCGGCGTCGGCCTTTTGGTCGACCGGGCCACGCTGCCTCGCGCGTAAAACCGGATATCCGCCGGTCGCGAACTGTTCCGCAAAAAGCGACAACGTGACCGGTGGCGCCACGATCGTGCCGAAGACGCTGCCGCTGTAGGTGTCGTGGTCGCCCGCGATGACTTGGGTCTCCAAGGAAGTAGTTTCCGCGCGGCGTGACTCAAGAAAGATGGTGCCCGCGAGCGCGGCGTTTCCGAACAACCCAGCGCCGCCGCCTGGCGTGACGATGACGTTGCCGATTGCAGCCGGCGGGACCTGATTCCAAAGCACATAACCGGCGAACGGATCGTTCAGCGGAATGCCGTCGCTCAAGACCAGCGTACGGCCCGCGCCGCTCGGCCCGAAGTTGCGCAGCGTTACGCCCTGCGCGGTCGGATTCGCGACCCGGCTACTGCTCCGGCGAAACAAACTGAACCCCGGAACTTCCGCGCGCAGGATGTCATCGAGCCGTAATTGCGGCGCGCGCCGAAGTTCTTCCTGCGGCACCACTGCGATCGCGAATGGACTGGTCGCGGCAGGATTCGGCACGCGGCCCGCGGTCACGATGACGGTCTCGGCGAACGCCTCTTGCGCACGCGTTTCGCCTAACGAGCAAAGGACGAGGAACACAGCCGTCGCTGCGAGCGCTCGCTTCACGCCGGGCCCGCAGGTTGAGCCGAAGACTGCAACCGCTGCACGCAGTTGCGAAATTCGAGCGGCCGCGCGATGCAGCGGAACGGCTCCTGGAAACCGCCCGTCCCGCGCACCATGACGGTGCCATAGTCGAGGAGTCGGCCGAGCACTCCCTGGTCGACGCTGATCGATTCCACCTTCGAGATAAACATCTCGAGCGAGCGGCGCCGGAGGATGCCGGTCTTAATCAGGACGCGGATGTTCGTCACGACTAGTTCGCTACTCGCGAACGCCACCGCCGGTGGGATCATCGCGAAGATTGGCAGCGGGATGGCAAACCAGCCGATCTGCGAGCCGGTCAACGCCTGAACCGCGACGGCAAACGGCAGGGCGACGAAAACGAAAAGCATCAGCCCGAGCAGGCCGAAGCGCGCAAAGATGATCCAGTGCAGCGAAGTGCGCAGATGCGCAGTTTCATTCGGAGCAAGGGTGGCCCGCGCATAGGCGCCGAGATTTTCGCTCGCCGCTTTCGGCAGAGTGACGGCGGGCGGTGTTTGCGCAGCTGGTGCCGGACTTGTGGCGAAAATGCGCGCGGTCGTGAGCGGTTGGAGGTCGCCATCGCGCGTTTGCGCGGCGAGGTCCGACTCGCGCAGCAGTCCATCCTGGAGCCACTGCTGGACGCGCGCTTCGCTGAATGGGCCGCGCCGATCGCCATTCAGGTAAAGGTAAAAATCCATCGTGCGATGACGGGCGAAGGGGATCGGAGCGGCTCAGCCTTGAGCGGATTTGGAAAGGAAAGCCTCGAGCGCTTCGCGCGTGACTGAGTGCTTCGCGCCACAACGCGGGCAGCTGATGCGAATGACCGGGTCATTGCCGAATAAGCCCGCAGGGTCGGCACGCATGAGCGGGGCGAGGAGGGAGAACATGCGCTCCTCCGTGCAACCGCAGCCCCAGCGATAAAGGCGCGTCTCGAGCAGGCTCAGGGTTTCCTCCCCGTCCATCGCCTGCACCTTCTCGTCATCGAGCGCGTGGAACCATTCCAAATCGCAATCCGGCTGCGCTGAGATCATGACGAAATCCTCTGGGCCATGCCGGAAATAACGCGCCGGCCGCTGTTCGCTCTGGTTGTAGTATTCCTCGACGATGGCGAAGGGCGTGCGCGCCTCGAACTCGGTCGCGCTGCGCCGCGAGTTCTCCCGTTCCTTCACCACATCGGCGAGGAAAAGGTTCCGACCATCATCGCGCACGTCCTCGGTAAAGAGCTGGCCGACGACGATGCCGCGGCGGTTATCGCCCGCGACGAAAAGATTCAGGAGCGGGCGGTGAAAATGGATCGTCCACGCCCAGGATTCATTCCAAGGGCGGGAAGCGCAGTGCAGGGTCAGCGCCGCGAGCGCTTCCTTCAGCATCCCATCGTGGCTCGGCGTGTGGCTGTAGCCGTATTGTCCCTGGTGGAGGTAATAGTCCACGTAGAGCTCGCCGAAGTCCGCTCGCGCCACGAGCGCGTTGCGCCCGCGCACAAAATAAGTGCGCACCTCGAACCCTTCCGTTTGCGCGCCCTCCTCGCTTCCCATGGCGGAACTTTGCGCGAGGTTGCGCCGCGCGCGAATCGGGAATTGCGCGGCATAACCGCTTCGCCCCACACTCGGGCATGCGACGCGTCATCGGGCTCGGCGGGATCTTTTTCAAGGCCAAGGACCCGGAGAAGCTGGCCGCTTGGTATAAGAAGCACCTCGGCCTCGCAGTGGAAGACTGGGGCGGAGTCAGCTTCCAGGAAGGTGCTGCGGATGGCCTGACCCCGAAGCGGCAATCGTCCATCACGTGGTCGCCCTTTCAGGAAACGAGCGAGTATTTCGCGCCGAGCACGAAGCCCTACATGATCAACTTCCGCGTGCACGATCTCGCCGCGGTCCTCGCCGCGCTCCGCGACGAAGGGGTCACGGTGGAGGCGAAAAGCGAAACGTCCGACTTCGGAAAATTCGGTTGGGTGATGGATCCCGAAGGCACCCGGATCGAACTTTGGGAACCTCCTCTCGCCGAGTAGCAGCTACCTTTTCGCGCCGCCGCAGCTAACGGAAGAAATGGGCAGTGAGGGGATCGAACCCCCGACCAACACGGTGTAAACGTGCCGCTCTACCGCTGAGCTAACTGCCCGGACGGTGGGCACTATAACTAAGACCGAGACCCTGCCGAGCGATTCTTTCTACTTAGTAAAGATAGTTGGCAGCTACTCGATTGTAGCTTAGATAGGCGGCATGGACCTATCCTTAGACCGATTGAAAGAAGCCGTTTCAATCCGCGAACAGATCGATACCTTGGAGCGCCGGCTTAACTCCATCTTTGGCGGCGGCGCGCGCGCGTCGTCTAGCCAAAGCACACCAGCTCCGACCAGCGCAGCTCCTGCAACCCGCGGCCCCGGCCGCGGCAAGGGCAAACGCGGACCGATGTCGGCCGCAACGCGTGCCAAGCTGGCCGCAGCCGCTCGCATCCGCTGGGCGAGAGAGCGTGGGGAAACTTCTACCAGCTCGAGCAGCAGCAGCCAGCCAGCTTCTGGCGGTGCGAAAAAAGGCGGACGGAGACGCGGCGGCATCACTCCTGCCGGCCGGAAACGTCTCGCTGAAGCGATGCGCGCCCGTTGGGCCGCCCGGCGCGCCGGAAAGAAATAGTTTTGCGTGGGGGCGTGAGCCGCTGCCTGCAGCGGCTCACGCTCGCCATTGTTGGAGGGCGGAGAGCTTCCGCTTTTGAAGATATCTGGAGGGCGCACTTCGCGCCGTTCGCACTCGTTAGGTAATTCCCGAGCGATCCCCTTCTTTGC
>JBKJKL010000267.1:0-4711 GCA_046597485.1 Chthoniobacterales bacterium | reverse complement strand
TGGCGACGTTGGCGTTCGCGATCAGCAGCACGCAAATGACGGCGCCGAAGAGCACGTAAAGCGCGGTGCGGACATCGCCGATCATCTCTTCGCGGAGGGGCTTCACCCCGATACCGAACCCGGTATTCGTGTCTGGATATTGTTTGTCCAAGGTCGCGGCGATCGCGGAGAGATCGGCCTGCGCCTGCTGGACCGAGACGCCAGGCTTTAACCGCGCGATTCCCTGCATGCCGTGACTGCCGCGCTGTTGCGTCTCCGGTTTGCCGCCCTCGGATGCCGTCGCGTCCGCGGCGATTGTGACATAGAAGTCGACCGGATCGCTTTGGATCGGGAACTGAAAGCGCGGCGGGAGCACTCCGATCACGGTGTGAGCGCGTCGATCGAGTTCAACGGTGTGGCCGAGAACATGCGGGTCGCCGCCGAAGCGTTTCTGCCAGATCTCGTGACTCAGCACGACCTTGAACCCGCCAGGGCCGCCGCCCGATTGTTCATCGGAGCGCATAAAGCCGCGGCCCAGCACCGGCTGCGTGTCGAGGACATCGAAAAACTCGGCGCTTACCTTCACCCCGCGCAAGCTGGTCGCGCCTTCGTCCCCCGTGACCGCGAAGGCTTGATCGCGGTAGAGCGCCGCGCTCGCGAGCGTGCGGTTCTGCTCGCGGAAATCGAAGAAGTCGGGATACGAGAAGGAGCTGAGTTGCTTGTCGACGGACGGATCGCGTTCGTGCGTGGAGCCAATCGCGACGAGCTGTTCCGAGCCGGGGAATGGCAGCGGCTTCAACAGGAGCGCATTGACCACGCTGAAGATGGCGGTGTTCGCGCCGATCCCGAGGGCAAGGGTGACAACGGCAACGATGGTGAAGCCCGGATGCTTCAGGAGTTGGCGTAAGCCGTAGCGGATGTCGGAGAGCATATGGTTTTGGTTCTATTCGGTGCGCAATGCAGCCATCGGACTGATGCGGGTAGCGCGTCGCGCGGGCAGCCAGGTGGCTAGGAGTCCAGCTGCCACCAGCACCAGCGGCGCAACCGTGAAAGCAATCGGGTCTAACGAACTGACCTGATACAGCATGCTGCTGAGGAGTTTGCCGGTCGCGACTGCGAGTAACAGCCCGAGTGCCACCCCGCCCGCGAGCATGGCAGAGCCTTCGCGCAGGATCATGCGCTGCACCGAAGAACGCTGGGCGCCGAGCGCCATCCGAATGCCGATTTCGCGAGTCCGCCGCGCCACGGAGTAGGCCTTTACGCCATAGAGCCCGACCACCGCCAGACCGAGCGCGAGACCGCCGAAGACGGAGAACAACGCCGCGCCCGCGCGCACCAGCCACAGCTGGATGTCGGCTTCCATGTGCTGGTGGAACGACTTCAGCGACAGGATCGGCAGCCCGGGTTCGAGCTCGTGGATGGTGCGCCGCAGGAGGTCAGCGGTCGCGCCTTCGTGGCCGATCGGCGAACGCGCGAAGCGAACGAAGAAGAAAACGTTGCTTTGGTAGCCGCGGCCAAACGGAAGGTAAATCGCCGTGCCCGGATCCTTGTTCAGAATGGAGTCGCGAATCACCGGCGCGATGCCGACGATCTCCATCGTCTCGCCCGGTTTGATGTCGCCGTTCGCTTCCTCGAAAGCACCCGCGCCACTTTTGCCGCCACCCGGCGCGGCCGGTGATTTCTCGGTTGGGAATTGCACGCGCTGACCGAGGGCATCGCCATCCGGCCAGAGCTTCTGCGCGAGCTTCTCGTCGATGATTGCGACGGCCGGGCCACCCGGCTGCGTCTCCTCAGCCTGCGTGAAAGGGCGGCCGCGCAGCAAGGGCACGCCGGCCGTTTTAAAATACTCCGCGCCGACGCTGTACCAAGACGAGCTGAAGGCCAATCCTTCCGCAGCGTTCGCGGGCTTCTCGTCAGGTCCGGGATTGAGGCCGGCGCGTTGCACGCGTTTGCCGAGCTCGATCATTCCGTAGGGCACGGTCGCCGAGAGGCTGGCGCTCTCCACGCCGGGCAAAGCTGCGAGCCGCTCCTCCACTTTTCGGTAAAGATCGCGCCCGCGCGCCGGGTCGTAGCCGCCGAGCTTTGCATCCAGTTCCACCAGGAAGAGGCGGTCCGTTTGCAGGCCGGTTTGCACATTCGCGGCTTTGTTCGCGCCGCGGATGAAGAGCGCGGCCGCGGTCACGAGTGCGAGCGAAAATGCGAACTGCACCACGACCAGCGGATTGCGCGGCAGGAATTTCCAACGACGCCGAACCGCATCCTCGCCTGCCTGTTCCTTGAGATCGCCGATCACCGCCACACGCGAAAGCTTCAGCGCCGGGCCGAGCCCGAAGGCGAGTGTGCCGATGACGCAGAAAGCAAGGGTGGCCAGGAGGAGCGCCGGACTCGGTCCCGCGATCCAGACGAGGTCGAGCGGCACCATTTTGCCTAACGAGGCAACCAGCAGATCGGATGACCAGAGCGCGAGAACGATCCCAAACGTGCCGCCAACGAGCGCGAGCACCAGGCCTTCCGTGAGCAACTGGCGCACGATGCGTCCGCGGCCGGCACCGAGCGCGAGGCGGATCGCGATTTCCTTCCGCCGCGCTGTGCCGCGTGCGAGCAGCATGTTGGCGAGGTTGAGACACGCCACGAGCAACACGACGGCCGCCATGCCGATCAACATCGTCCCGAGCACGGTCACTTCCGTGCCGCTGTTCGGATTGGTGCTGGTGGCGAAGCGCGGCAGCGGCGCGGCCATAAACGTCTGGTCCTTCTGTTCAACCGGAAATGCCTGCTCGAGATTCGCCGCCAGGCCGCGCAGTGCCGGCTCCGCGGATGCTGCCGTTAGACCGGGCTTGAGGCGTCCTACGAGGAAGAGCTGACGCGCATCGCGTTGTCCGAAAACGCCGCGTTCGCTGGTTTGAAAATCGTTCGAGACCAGATTGTAGGCGCTCAGCGGCAGCCAGACTTCCGTGCCGAGGATGTGCATCGTGCCGGTGAACCCTCTCGGCATGACGCCGACGATGGTGAAGGGCCGGCCATTGACGATCACGTCCGAGCCGATCACGCCCGGGTCGCGGTTGCGCTTCTTCCAAAAGCTGTCGCTGACGATCGCCACCTGCGCGGTCTTTCCAGGCTGTTCCTCTTCTGGCAAAAACTCACGTCCGAGGGCCGGTCGCACGCCCAGCACGGAGAAGTAGTTCGAACTCACCATGCCGCCGAAGGAGCGGCGCGTGTTCCCTTTCTCGCCGATGCCCATCATCGCGCCGGCGTGCGCCATCACATCCGTGAAGACGCTGTTTAGCTGGCGGATCTCCTGGAACGTTGGATAAGAGAAGAGCTGGTAGTTCTTCGGGTTCTTCTTGTCCTGTGAATAGACCTGCACCACTTCGGCAGGACGCGCATAGCCGGGCGCCTGGAAGAGCATCGTATGCACGAGGCTGAAGACGGCGGTGTTCGCGCCAATGCCGAGCGCGAGCACGATAACGGCAGCGAGAGTGAAGCCAGGTGCTTTGAGCAACTGGCGGAGCGCGAAGCGGAGGTCCTGGATCATACGGGTTGAGCTTTGGGAGTTAGAAAACGCAATTACTCTGAGTGACTCGTTAGGCGAAGCGGCCTAGCGCATCGCGGTCGAGGTGACGGGCCGGAGCGAAACGCTGCCCGCTTGGGCGCGGAGCACGACGGCGCGACCGCCGCCGTTCATCGCGCCGCGCAGTTCGGTGCGTTCATTACGCGTCGTCGTGAGCGGGAGCGCATTGGCGATCGCGCCCACGCTGGCGCGGGCATCAATGTCGATCGCGGCCTCGGCCGGGACGTTGAGCTGGATGCTACCGGCCGCGCTCGAGAGCGTCACCTCGCCTGGGACAGGAGCGAGCAAGGTCGCGATGACCGAACCGCCGGCGGTCTCGCCCCTGACCTTGCCGCCGATGTCTTCCAACTGCAGTCGGCCGCCGCTGGTTTTCACCACCGCGTCGCCCTTGAAGTTCCGCACTTCAATCGAGCCGCCTGAGGTGCGCGCATCGAGACTGCCGGAGCCGCCGTCGGCGTGGATCGCGCCGCCACTCGTTTTCACAAGGAGCGGGCCGTCGCAGGACTCGATCTTGATCGAGCCGCCGCTGGTCCGCGCGTCGACCGGTCCGCGCAATTTCGTGAAGGTGAGCTTCCCACCGCTGGTCGCGGCTTTCAGTTCGCCACTGATTTCCGCGACCGTGATGCAACCGCCGCCGGTGTGCAGATCGAGCAGGAAATCCTTTGGGACGCGCACGGTGAATTTCGCGTCCATCTTGGATAAGCCGGTGAAGGTGCGCGACAGGTTCGTCTCGGCGCGGCGCGCGCGGATAGTGACGACATTTCCTTCCTTGCTCACGACGATGGGCGCTTCTTTTAGGAAATCGTTCTCGGCCTTTTCATCGCCGAAATCGACCAGCCGATGCGCCTCGAGTGAGACTTTGTCGGCCGCTCCCGGCGCGATATCGATCTCGCCGAAACCGACATCGAGCACCAGCTTTCCGCCGGCGGTCGCAGCGCGTTGTTCGCGGACGTTTTCCTCGGTCTCGCCCAGGACGTAGCAGGCGGTGAGGGTCAAGATGAAGAGGGCGCGGAGAAGCATGGCAGATCCTTTCTGTGGGGTGTGTTTTTCGGCCGCGAACACGCAGCGCAGCAGGAGCATTTGCAGGGGCCGTGCCATGCACTCCACGGCCGACGTTAACGAAAGACCACGAGCGGCTTACGCACCGCGATCGTTTCAGCC
>JBKJKL010000188.1:0-6261 GCA_046597485.1 Chthoniobacterales bacterium | reverse complement strand
GAAGCCGCCCGCCGTGCGACTTGGAAGCCAGCGAGCACCACGAGAACTGGCGCAAAACCGATCGCGGTAAATCCGACCAGGCAGAGCGCTGGCATCGCCACCAGGGTCAGCCCGATGCCAAGCGACTTCAGCAGTCGTCCGGTGAGGAAGAGCTGCACCAGAATGGTGAGCGTGTTCACCGCCAGATCGAGCCGGGCAAAGAAAGCGGTCCGCGTCGCGCGATCAATGATCGCGGAGCGGGTCAGGTCCGCTTGTTGAAAATAAGCCCAAGTCGAGGTGCTGGTGTAGAGCAGGATGAAGAGGGCGAGCCCGAGCAAATAAGGGGAGCGCGCGATGTGCACGACGCCCTCCCAGAGACTGCCGCCGAGCGGTTCTTCCGAATCGTCCGAAGCGAGCTCCGCCGCCGCGAAATTAACCGGGAAGTAACGGATGGATTGCGCGGCCAGTTCGAGCAGCGCGGCGCAGATAAGGATGAGCACCCCGGCGGTGACGTGATGGACGAGCGAGGCGGTGATGATCGGCCCGAGAATGCCGCCTAACGAGCCGCCGACCGCGATGAAACCGAAGAGCCGCTTGCCCTGCTCGGTGGTGAAAAGGTCGGTCATGAAGGCCCAAAACATCGTGGTCGCGAAAAGGTTGAAGACGCTGACCCAAACGAAAAAGGCGCGCCCGACCCACGGCTGCTGCGCGGCCGGGATGGTGCGCATGAGCAGGTAGAAGAGAACGAGGTTCACGATGCAGAACCGGTAGGCGATGGGCAGGAAACGCCGGCGCGACATGCGCGCGACGATGGCGGAGAAGAGCGCGTTCGCGACCAGCATCACCGCAAGAACGGCGGTGAAGATCCAGGGCAGCCGCTCCAGCCCTTCGGTCACGCCGATCTCATCGCGGATCGGCCGGATGACGTAGTAGCCAGCGAGGACCGCGAAGTGGAAAAGAAAGGCCAGCGCGAGCGCGCGCCGCTCGTCGGGGCGCACATCGACGAGACGTCGGAGGAGCTTCTGCACTCGTTAGGCGTGCTGCCGATGCCAGGCGGCCAGGACTTCCGCTTCGCGCTCGGGCTTGAGGCCGGCTTTCAGATTGGCCTGTCGTTCCGTCGGCAAAGTCTGGAACCACGCGAGGGTGTCGCGGGCGGTGAGGTCGAGCGGGCGAAAGGTCAGACCGGCTGCGAGTGCTTTCTTGATTGAAGTGCGCGCGAGGCCGCCTTCCTCGCCGCGGGCCGGCACCCAGACCGGCATGTCGCTCCAAGGCGCGACCTTTTGTGCCTCGAGAAATTCCGCGTCCGCCCAGGTGAACTTCGCGTCGGCCTTCAGCGCGGTCTTGATGCCATCGAGCATCCGACCGACGCCGAGTGTTTCCGCGGGGCCGACCGCGTTGTAGGTGCCGGTCGCGCCGTTCTCGACCATCCGGATGGTCCACTCCGCAAGGTCACGCGCGTCGATGAATTGCACCGGATCGGACAGCGCGCCGGGCGCGAGCAGTTCGCCGCCACGCGCGATTCGCACGGGCCAGTAGGTGAAGCGATCGGTTTGGTCGCCCGGTCCGACAATGAGGCCTGGCCGGATGATGAGCGCGTGGCCCGGGAACCACTTTTCCGTTTCCTGCTCCGCGAGCGCCTTGAGCGGACCGTAGAGTTTGAACTGCGAGGCGACGATCGTTTCGCGCGATTCCTTCATCGCGTCCGGGCCGTCATACTTCGCGAGCGCGCCGGTCTCGTCGTTCGGCTTGGTGTTCTCCGCATAGACGGAAATGGTGGAGATGAAAACGTAGCGCGCGACGTGTCCCTGCAGAATTTTCGCAGCGTCGCGCACCCAGACTGGGACGCTGGTCGGGTTGTCGATCACCACATCCCAGTCGCGCTCTTGCAAGGAATTGAGCTGGCCGTTGCGGTCGCCAGTTAATTGCTCCACGCCGTCGGGCAGTTCGCCAAGACGCGTTTTGCCGCGATTGAAGGTCGTCACCTTATGCCCGCGGCTGAGGGCATAGCTAACCTGAAACGGACCGGTAAAGCCGGTGCCGCCGAGAATCAGGATGCGCAGCGGCTTCGGCTTCTCCGCCGCAAAAAGTCGCGGAGCGGTCAGCGCCGCGCTGGCCAGGGCGGTGGTCGCGATAAATTGCCGGCGTGTCGGGTGCATTGCTTAATCCGGCGCTTTCTCGCCGATGGGGTAGCCGATATGTCGCACAGTATGAATGAGCGGCGCGGTGGATTCCTCCCGAGCACGCCATCTTTTGTGATGACCTCATAGCGCTTCGACATGACGGGCGCCGTTTTCATTTTCGGCAATTTGGAAGCTAACAAGGGATTCCGCGGCCGGAAAGCGCGCAAGCGCGAGCACAGGCAGGGGCGGAGAGCCATCGAGCGCGATCTGTAACCGGTGCAGGCCGGCAAGGCGATGGGGGAAAGGTGGCTGTTACCAGCTGGCGGCGGTACCGTTCGATATCGGTTGCGGCGACTTCGCTCGACCTCTAGCGGTCGTAGATGATTCTGGCGAGAGCGACGAAGTCGACGGCCGACTTCTTCAGCCGGTTTTTCCGGACGGAGATGATCGGCGGCGTCATCCTGCTCGTTTTTGCCGTGGCCGCGCTCATCCTGGCGAACTCGCCGCTGGCGGGGGCTTACCACGCCTTCTGGGAAACGCGTTTCTCGCTCGGGGTGGAGGGGCGCGCCCTCTCGCTCACGCTGCACCAGTGGATCAACGACGGCTTCATGGCCCTGTTTTTCCTCATCGTCGGGCTGGAGATCAAACGCGAGTTTCTCGCCGGCGAGCTCGCATCGGCGCAGAAGGCTGCGCTCCCCATCGCGGCCGCGATCGGGGGCATGGTCGTCCCTGCGCTTATCTATTGGTCGATCAACCAAACCGGACCGGCCCGGAGCGGCTGGGGTATCCCGATGGCGACCGACATCGCCTTCGCCCTCGGCATGCTCGCCTTGATCGCGCCGCGCGCGCCGACCGGCATCAAGGTCTTCCTCGCCGCGCTCGCGATCGTCGATGACATGGGCGCGGTCCTCGTCATCGCGATCTTCTATTCCGGCACGATCGCCTGGGGCATGCTCGGCGCGGCCGGCATCCTGGTGGCATTCCTTATTTTGCTGAACCGCCTCGGGGTCAAGGCGCTCTGGCCCTACCTGCTCTGCGGGCTCGCCCTTTGGTTTTTCATCCATGAATCCGGCGTGCACGCGACCATCGCCGGCGTGGTCCTCGCGCTCACCATCCCGACGCATACCTACCTGAACGCGGCCGACTTTTCGCGCGAAGCGCGCCAGTTACTCGATGACTTTGACCGCACCGAAACGGGCGACCTCGTCGTCCTTACGAGCAAAGGCCAGCGCGATGCCCTTTTCGCGCTCGAGCAAGCGAGCGAAGCGGTCGCCGCGCCCATTCTCCGTCTCGAGCACTTGCTCCATCGCTTCTCCGCTTTTGTGGTCATGCCGCTTTTTGCTTTCGCCAATGCCGGGGTGGAGATCGGTGGCCCGATCGTGCATGTGGGGGTGGCGCTCGGCATCGCCGGCGGTCTCGTTCTCGGCAAGCCGCTCGGCATCCTGAGCGCGTCCTTTCTCGCGGTGAAACTGGGGATCGCGCGCCTGCCGGATGAAGTCCGCTGGGGAGCGCTCACCGGCGCAGCCTGTCTCGCTGGGATTGGGTTCACGATGTCGCTCTTCATCGCCATGCTCGCCTTCCAAGACGAGAAACTGGTCGAGACCGCGAAGCTCGCGATCCTCGGTGCGTCGGTCCTGGCCGGGGTGGCGGCGGTCATCGTGCTAAACAAAACCAAGCGCCCGCCGGAAGAGCCATCCGCGGAAGAGCCCAGCGTCGCGTGAAGGCTGGCCCGCGCCTGCCCGACCATCTATTCGCCTTGCGCGAGCGGTATGTCACGCTCGCGGGCGAGGTGGCGCAGGTCGCGATCGAGACCAATCCGGACCCGGACAAGATCGATCATGTCTGGATCACGGTACGCGCGGGCGAAGCAGGCCGGGCGCAGATTTCGCTCAGCACTTATTCGCGGCCATCCCGCGCCGCGGGCTTCGATCCGCGCATTCGACTTGGCCTCGTCGCCGAGTCGTGGGACGCGCTCCCGCCGGCTGGGATCCGCGCCGCACCGCCGTTCAGTTATGCTGAATTCGAAGCGTCACATCCGACCGACTTCAGGCCCTTCGAACGCGAGACGATCGAGCAGCTCATCATTGCAAAGGCGCGCCGCGCTATCTTCGTCGAGGCGGTCGGGGACTTGTATCTGCGCGCGCAGGTTGGCATCCATCAGTTGCACAGTCGCGCCGCCAGTTCCGCCATCCCGCGGGAAGTGCAGGGGCGCGATGGATGGATCCGTTTTTTCTTTCCGGACGGGCAGAGCGAGCTCCTCCTCTTCAAGTTCCACGGCCAGCCGTAGAACGGAGGCCGGTCAAAGATTCTTCGCGACTTTGGCGGCCGATTCGCTCAGCAGTTTCGCGGCGGCGGCGTCCAGCAGTTGTTGCTCTTCCGGCAGGAGCGTGGCGCGCTTGGCTTCGACTAAAAAGGACCGCGCGCGTTCCAGTTTGCCGCTCTCAGTCAGCATGATGACGTAGTAGGCCGCGATCGCTGGCTGCCGCAGCGTCTCTTCCTTCAACTCCTCCAGCACGCGCAGGGCTTCGGTGCGTTTGCCCTCGGTGTGCAGGGCGTAGGCGAAGGTGGCGGAAAAGGCGGCCTGCGCGGGATGCTCGGCATGAAGCCGTAACGCGAGCCGGCGCGCGCTCGTGTCCGGCGCGGTGAGCAGGCCGAGGCTGGCGCAATTGTTCGCCGCCACGAGATCGTCGGGGTTGAGTTCGAGGGCACGACGAGCCACGCGGAGCAGACCGCGGGTGTCGCGTTTTGCCTGGTAGCGGCTTTGCAGGGCGAGGAGCGCCGAGCGGGCGTTCTCCGTCCCGCTGGCCAGCTGCCACCAGGCGGTTTCCGCTTCGTCCGCATAGCCCCAGCCTTCCGCCAACTGGGCGATGGTGAAGAGTTGATCGGGCTGACCTTGCGCGGCTTTCAACGCGCTGCGCCAGGCGGCATCGCATTCCATCGAGGCGCGGTCGGAGTGGCTCATGTGCCGCAAGGCATGCGCATATACCGCGAGACGCAGGCTTTCCCAGCGGCCCCATTTTTTCCCTTCGACGAAGCGGCGCAGTCCGTCCCAGTCGCGCAAGAAGCTATAGCTCTCCGCGGTCGCGAGCAGCACCGGATGCGTCTCGCGGATATCGCTCGGGAGCGCTGTGCTCCACTGGAATGCGACCGGCGCCATCTCGTGGCGGTTCATCCAGGCAATCAGCTCCGCGGCGGCGGTGGGAGAGGTGGCGGCTTTGGCCTGCAGCTCGCGCAAGGCGGCGGCCGCGGTGTCGGTCCCGGCCAAGGCTTGGAAGCAAAGCAGCGCGTCGCTGAAAGTGGGCTGCGGCTCAGCCTTCAAGGCGGTGCTCCACTCAATCGCCTCGTCGCGCCGGCCGAGAGCGAGGGCGTGCGCGGCGAGCGCGCGCAAAGCGTCGGTCCGCATCGCGGTCCGTTCCGTTAGCCTAACGAGTGCAACGCGCGCCTGGTCGACGCTGGCAGCGTTGGGCGAAGCGAGGCGGAGCGCTGCGAGATCGTAAGCAAGGCGCGCGTCGTCTGGCGCCAGTTCGAGCGCGGCGGCGAAGTGCTCTTCGGCATCGGCGGCGTCTTTGCGCGCGAGCGCTTCCGCAGCAGCGAGCTGGTGATATTCCACCGTGGTGCGCGCACTTTCCGGCAGCGCTTTTAGAACCGCTTCCGCAAGTTCGCGTTGTCCGAAGCGAAGTGCAGTGCGAGCGAGAGCGACTTGGCTGGTCGGCGTCGCGTCGGCGAAGGCGATCCGTTGGCGCCACTCGATCGCTTCGGCGCGGCCGCTCTTCTCGGCCATCTCGGCCATCGCGCGCGCCGCCACGAGATTGTTGTTCTCCAGTTCGAGGAGCCGACGCGCGACGAGCACCGCGTTTCGAAAATCCCCGCGCGCGACGAAGTCGATGGTCTGCTGCGCCAAGTGTTGCTTCCGCCAGGCGGCGTAGCCGCGCAGCGCAGCGCAGCCCAGCAGGAGGAGAAGGACGAGGCCGGCGGCGCGGCGTCCCCATTTTACGAGGAAGATGCGTTGGTCCAGCGCGCGCACGTTCCCGTTACACCCGTCGGTCATGTCTTTCGGCAGACGTTGCGAGGACGTAGGACAAGCTCGGCGACGGAGAGGCACGAACGTCGACGCCGTTCACGGTCCCTATGGTCGAACCAATGGTCCACGCAGCGGTGTTCC
>JBKJKL010000358.1:0-4859 GCA_046597485.1 Chthoniobacterales bacterium | reverse complement strand
AAGGCCGCGCTGCGCCGCACGATCTCGCACGCGCCGCGATCGAGGGCGTCATCCACCGTTAGGCTGGTCTGGGCGACTCGGCAAACTTGGCAAATCAATGCTAGACGTGAGTCCCGTCAGTTTCGGTAATCACATCGCTACAGCAACCTTATCGCCATGCCGGCAAAGCGGTCCTGATTCTGTAGCCCCTTGCCAGATCATATCCACCTGACGTGACTCGTGAGGACTGTGCGACGGGAGCGCCAGCACGCACGCGAACCCCATCCACTCACATCGACCCCATCCCCTAACATGTGAGGGCTCTCAATGGTCACGCGGTCAGATTAGCCAACATCTGCTTTGTCGCACCCGGCGCTGGCTGATCTTTCTTTGCACGACAATGCCGTAACGCCGCAACTCTCGGCGGCGTAGGATAATCGGCTCGACGGTTTCCGTTGTGGTTGCCAGCCTAAGACCGGATATGAAGCCGAAGATCGGGAAGAAAATGGCCCGCGTTGCCATGGGAGCGCGGAGGGTCGTTCTGGTCGTGCTGCTCACGGTGACTATGAATGCGGCGCGCGCTGACTGGCGCATCGAAGCCAAGACGGGCCTCCTCTACGAAAGTAACCTTTCCAATTCGGATCGCGCCTCGGACGAGAGAGATGGCGTGGCTTGGCAGAGCAAAGTGAGGCTCGGGAACGGGCTCCAGCTAACGCGGGACCTACGGCTGAATCTTTCCGGCGACGCGAGTGAGCAGGTTTGGGCTCGATACGATGATTTCAATAACCTGGTGGCCGGGGGGACGGCCGGCTTGCGTTATCGCTTCGGTCTCGGTGGAAAGGCGCCTTGGGTTCTGGTGGAGGACCACGCGGCTTACGCGTTCTTTAATGACGATCGCCGGAGCGGTCTTGAGAACCGTTTCCGGGTTCGGGGCGGCGTCGGGATCAGCGAACGGCTGTCGGCGGAGGCGGGTTACACGTTCGACGACTTCGAGGCGAAGAAGTCGTTCTTCGATCTATGCGGACACAGCGGTTCGATTCACCTCACCTTTGACGCGACGGCGTCGCTGCAGGTGGCGCTGGGATATACTTATCGGGAAGGCGATGTGATCTCCTACGCGCGCCCGCCTCGTCCCGACATTTCCGCGATCGCTGCGGAGCGTGAGTCGATTACCAGCTTCGGCCGCCCGCTCTACACCGCCTACCGTTTGCGTGGTTCGACCAACGCCGTTTCCGCTTCGCTCGGTTATACGCTGACCAAGAACGCTTCCGTCCTGGTGAGCTACGAATTCCGTCACACCGCTTCCGGTCCGCTCGAATACGAGAACCATGTGGTCGAGGCGAAATTCTCTTTTGCTTATTGAGCCATGATCGCCCGCGCCATGATCTTGCTGGCAAGCTGCCTGGCGTGCGGCCGCTTGGAGGCCGGTTCGCTCAATGTCACGGTGCAGAACGCACAAGGCGCTCCCGTGTCCGACGCGGTCGTTTATGCCACTTCGCCCACCACTCCCGCGCGCGCCGGGAAACAAGTGGTGCTCGATCAGCAAGATAAGCAGTTCGTTCCCTACGTCACGGCGGTCGAGGTTGGCACCTCGGTCATTTTCCCGAACAAGGACAATATTCGACATCACGTTTACTCGCTCTCTCCCGCGAAAAAATTTGAGCTGCCGCTCTACGCCGGAACTCCGGCGAAACCTGTCGTTTTCGAAAACGAGGGATTCGTTACTCTCGGCTGCAACATCCACGATTGGATGATTGGCTACCTCGCGGTGGTGGCGACGCCCTATTTCAAAGTGAGCGGCGCGAACGGCCGTGTCACGTTGGCGGATTTGCCGCCGGGTAATTACACCGTTTCGGTCTGGCATCCGTTGCTCAAAGGAGCGCCCAAGGATCTAGCCCAATCCGTCCAAGTGGGCAGCGACACGAAAGAGTTGCACTTCAGCTTGTCCTTGAAACCGGAGTTTCGCGCCAAGCGCGCCCCTGGGGTCTCGAACGGAGGTTATCCCTGAGGCTTCACTTTCGCAGTTTCAGAAGCCGGCTGCTTTTCTCTCTCGTCGCGCTCCTGACCCTCCTGCAAAGCGTCACCTACCTTGTCGTTAGGCGGGCGAATCGCGACCACGCTTTCGCGCAAATCGACTCCCGTCTCCGGGCCGGGGCGCAGCTTTTCCAGAAACTGATCGAAGAGCGCAACCAGCAGATCACGAGCTCGGCCTCCATCCTCTCGCGCGATCATGCTTTTCTCGCGGCCTTCGCTGGAGCTGATCAGGATCGAGCCACCACCTTGTCGGCCCTGGAAAGTTTGCGGGGTCGAATCAACGCCGAAGTGATCCTGATCGCGTCGCTGGAGAATCAACTTCTCTTCGATACCAGCCAGCCCAGCGCACCCGAGAGCCCGTTTCCGTATCCAAAGCTAACCGAAGAAGCGGAATCAGAAGGTGCGGCTCACGGCTGCGTGATCCTCGATCGCAAACTGTTCGTAATGGCGGTGACTCCGCTGCTCGCGCCTGCTCCAATCGCGTGGCTCTGCCCGGCTTTTGAGATCAACGATCAATTCGCGCGGGAGATTAAGATCTACTCCGATCTGGAAATCACTTTTTTCAATCCAGCGGACGAAGAAAAGCTCTTCGCCTCTACCTATGAACCGGCCAAGCGACAGTCGCTCCAGTCGCTTCTGCGCCAGAACGCGCCGCCCACGGAGGAGATTGTCGATCTAAAGCTGGGTGGAGAACACTTCGTCAGTTTTGCCCTTCCGCTCCCGAGCGCAAACGGACGAGCCATCGCGCTTCTGCAAAGATCGCTCGATCAGGAACTGGCCCCGTACCTCCGGCTTGAGCGGACGTTTCTTCTCCTCGCGCTGACCGGTTTGCTCGTCTCCGTGGCCTTGGGAGCCTGGATCGCGCGCACCGTTTCCCGGCCTGTCCTGCAACTGGCCGAAGGCACTCGCAAAATCGGCGCAGGCGATTACTCGCACCGCATCGCCATCCGCTCAGACGACGAGATCGGAGTGCTGGCGCGTGCTTTCAATCAGATGGGGCAAGGACTGGCCGAGCGCGATCAGGTTCGCGATTTACTCGGCAAGGTCGTGTCCCCGGCGGTCGCGACAGAGCTCTTGCGTCAGGAAGTCACGCTCGGTGGCGAAGAGCGCGAGGTGACCATGCTCTTCTCCGATGTGCGAGGTTTCACCAGCATCAGCGAGACGCTTGCTCCGCAGGAGATGCTGGGCGTTCTCAATCACTACTTCACCCGCATGAGCGACATCGTCGAAAGGCACGGAGGCGTGGTCGACAAATATGTCGGCGACGCCCTGATGGCGCTCTTCGGCGCCCCGCTCGCCGGCCCCGATGATCCTGATCGCGCCCTCGAAGCGGCACTCGATATGTCCGATGCGCTGGATGAATTAAATCGCCAATGGCAGGCAGTGGGCCGGCAGCCCATCAATATCGGAATCGGAGTCAACACCGCGATCGTCGTCGCGGGCAACATGGGATCGCAGACGCGACTCAACTACACGGTAATCGGGGACGGCGTGAATCTGGCCTCGCGTTTGGAAGGGCTCACCAAGGAGCCCGAGTACGCGACGCGCATCATCATTTCCAGTGCCACCTTGGAGAAGGCCAAAGGCCGTTACCGCACGCGACCGCTCGGGCAGGTCGCGGTGAAAGGGAAACAGAAACCGACGGAAATCTTTGCGCTTTTGGGCCGCGAGAAATAGCGAAGCGGGTTATGCGGGGATCTTTGCCTTCAATGTTCGGAGCGGCGCTCGCGTTCATCGGTCTTTCATAGGCCAATCGGAACGGCAAAGTTGGGATCCCTACATTCGCTCCATCATCCATGACTCTCCACTTGTGCCTCTCTTTACTCACCTGGTGGGTTCGCCATGAGATGACGCCCTCGCCCGCAGAAATGGACGAAGAGTGTCACTCGGTCGTCTGGAGATCGGAGACGGGGCTCATCCTTTGAGGCTGCGGGCAACTTGGCTCAACGAGTCAGATCGCAGGCGTGATTTCCCGCGCGCTTGCCAGCGCGACCGGCGCGGAGCACCGTGAATTGCCGGCTCCGTTTACGACACCCTCAATCCCATGAAAGCCACCTGGAACAACACCACCCTCGCCGAGAGCGACGCCACCGTCGTCGTCGAGGGCAACCACTACTTTCCGGCCAGCAGCCTCTGCCGCGAATATTTTCGCGACAGCGCATCCCACACCACCTGCGGGTGGAAAGGTGAAGCCAGCTATTACGACGTCGAAGTCGACGGCCAGCGGAACCAGGACGCCGCCTGGTATTATCCTCAGCCGAAAGACGCCGCCGTTAACATCAAAGACCACGTCGC
This sequence comes from Chthoniobacterales bacterium, assembly GCA_046597485.1. Lineage (GTDB taxonomy): Bacteria > Verrucomicrobiota > Verrucomicrobiia > Chthoniobacterales > UBA10450 > JACCTI01. The sequence goes on along the minus strand of JBKJKL010000358.1, from coordinate 551 downwards.
CTTCTGGAAAGGCGTCGTCGTTTCCTAGGTTGTTGTTTGGGGCGGCAGCGGTTCGTCGACGCGGCCGGGTTCGGGTTGGAATTCAAGCAGGTCGCCGGGCTGACAGCCGAGCGCCTCGCAGAGTGCCTCGAGAGTCGAGAAGCGAGGATCGAAAGGTTCGAGAGCGTGATGCCGATCCGATCGGCCAGCTCGGTCAGAGTCATCCGCCGGGAGGGGAGAAGGTCGTCGAGTTTGACGCTGGTCGGCATCGTTAACCGTCCCTTCCAGTTCGCGGCGCATCCGGGCGCCCTCGACGAAGATGCGCGCGACCCCGACGCTGTTTTGCGCCACTACTGTCAGTGCAGGCGAGCCCTCGTCGCTCGGGCTACTGAGCTCACTTTCTTGATGTCGTCCGGCTGATGTCACTGCCCATGTAGCCGCCCAGGAACTCCAACGCTCCCTGCCGCTGCGCTATACGTGACTTCCGTATACCTCAGTGCAAAAGAGGCTTCGTCGCTCGGGCTACTGAGCTCACTTGTTTGATGTCGTCTGCTGATGTCACTGCGACCGCC
>JBKJKL010000168.1:0-8992 GCA_046597485.1 Chthoniobacterales bacterium | reverse complement strand
GCTGGATGCGCTCGTCGAACGCCGCCTTCCCTTTCTTCCGCACGATCGAATCCGGATCCTCGCCCGCCGGCATCTCTGCGATGCGCACCATCAGATCGTTCGCGAGGAGCGACTCGAGCGAGCGCTCGGCTGCTTTTTGCCCAGCTGCATCGGCATCGAAGCAGAGCACCACTTCGCCAACAAACCGCTTCAGAATGCGCGCCTGCTGCTCGGTGAAAGCCGTCCCCTGCGGCGCAACCACATTGCAAATGCCAGCCTCGAAAAGCGTGATCAAATCCAGCTGCCCTTCGCAAACAATCGCCGAGTTCGCCGCGATCAATGGGCGCTTCGTTTTGTGCAGGCCGAAGAGGATCGCGCCCTTGCGGAAGAGCGGCGTCTCCGGCGAATTCAGATACTTCGCGCCTTCGTGCTCGCTCGTCAGGACGCGCCCGCTGAAAGCAATCACCTCGCCGACGTCGTTGCAGATCGGGAACATGATCCGGCCGCGGAAACGATCGTAGACTTCTGACTCGTTAGGCCGCTCCTCGTCGCGCGGTTTGACCAGGCCGCTCTGCAAAATGTGGCGACGCTGGTAGCCGGCGTTCACCGCCCAGGTCAGGCAGGCGTCCCATGATTCCGGCGCAAACCCGAGCTGCCAATTCTTCGCCACTGCGCTGTCGATCCCGCGCTCCTTCAGGTATTCGCGCGCCGGCCGCGCCCATTCGCGCTTCAACAAATTTTCGTGGAACCACTCCGCCGCCTCCGCGTGCAACTGCAGGAGGATGCGCCGCGACTCGTGCTGCCGATCCTCGTCCACGTTGAAGGTCCGCTCCTCCACGACCGCGATGCCGACGCGCGCGGCTAGCTTTTTTACCGCCGCAGGAAAGTCGAGATGCTCGTAATCCATCACGAAGCGAAAGACGCTCCCGCCCGCGCCGCAGCCGAAGCAATGAAACGACTGCCGCTGCGGGCTGACGTTGAACGAGGGCGACTTCTCCTGATGAAACGGGCAGAGCGCCTTGAAGCTCGCGCCCGCGCGCTTCAACGGAAAGTAGGCGCCGATCACCTCGACGATGTCATTCGCCGCGGCGACCTGCTCGATGGTTTGGTTTGGAATGCTGCCCACGTGTCGGTTCCCTTGCGCGGGCGAAGTTAAGCGCGGGGGCAGCCTCTTCCAAAATCTTCTTGGAAGGCGTAACCTTTCCGATCAACTCTCCATGAAACGCTGTCTCTTTCTTCTTCTCTGCTGCGCGCTCCTCCTCGCGCGCACCGCCGATGCTCGGTCCGAGATTCAAAAGGGCGACATCGTCGTCATCCCGCTCGAGGGCGAAGTCGCGCCCTCGATGTTTTACTTCCTCCGCCGGGCCGTGAAAACAGCCGAGAGCCGCGAAGCCGGCGCGATCATTTTCGAAATGAACACCTACGGCGGGCGGCTCGATAGCGCCGAGGAGATCACCAAGCTGCTCCATCGCGCCACCATCCCGACCTACACCTTCATCAATACGAACGCTGGTTCCGCGGGTGCGCTCATTGCCCTCGCCACCCGTCACATCTGGATGGCGCCAGTGAGCGCGATCGGAGCGGCTGCGCCCATTGCCTCCAGCGGCGAAGATCTCGGCGTAACCGCGAAGGAGAAGACGATCTCCTATTGGTCCGCGCTCATCCGCGGCTCCGCCAGCCGGAACGGCCACAACCCAGATGTGGGCGAAGCGTTCATGAATAAGGAGCACGAGGTGAAGATCGGCGAACGCGTCGTTCATCCAAAGGGATCGCTCTTAACCCTGAACGCGCAGGAGGCGGCCGAGCGCATCGGGGACAAGCCGCTCCTCGCTGATGGCAGCGCGGATTCCGTCGCCGACCTGATCGCGAAGGCGAACCTGAAAGGCGAACGGGTCGACATCGCGCCGACCGGGTTTGAACGGATCGCTTTTTGGATCACCGCGCTCGCGCCGCTCCTGCTCCTCGCCGGGATGCTCGGTTTTTATCTCGAGTTGAAAATGCCCGGCGTTAGCCTGCCCGGGATCCTCGCGGTGCTTTGCTTCGCGCTCTTTTTCCTCGGTCACTATCTCGCCGGCCTCTCCGGTTGGGAAGTGGTCGGGCTCTTCGTTCTCGGCGCGCTTCTCGTGCTGATCGAGATCCTCTTCCTCGCGCACTCCACCATCATCGTGGGCGTAGTCGGTCTTCTCCTCATGCTCGGCTCTCTTCTTTGGGCGATGATCGATCGTTTCCCTGGGCAGAACTTCCTCCCGAGCGGCCAGATGCTAAGAGTGCCTGTGCTCAACCTCCTCTTCGCGCTCGTTGCCTCCATTGTGGTGATGGCGATCCTCGCGCGCTACCTTCCGCGCACGAGCGTTTACCAACGCTTCGCCCTCGCCGCTGCCATTCCCTCCGGCCCATCACTCGTCGGGTCGGCGCACGAATTCGCCACGCCGCATAATCTCGTTCCCGGACGGGAAGGCATCGCAGTGACAACCCTGCGTCCGAGCGGTAAAGCGCGCTTCGGCGATCACGTGGTCGATGTTGTGACCGAAGGCGGCTTCATCGCCGCGGAGACGTCGGTGGCGGTCGTCTCCACCGACGGCATGCGCACCGTCGTGAAAATCGCCTAGCCCTCAGGCGCGCTGATTCGATAGATCAGCTTCTCCTCGCCGTCGGCTTCGCGGCGCCTTTCGGCGAGCACGCCGCCGATTTTTTCCATCGCCCGCTGCGAGCGCCAGTTCTGCGGGCCGACGTTGAAGATGACGTGACGAACAAACTGGAAAGCGTGTTGCAGCATGAGCGTCTTCAGCTCGCGATTGTAAGCGCCGCCCCAGCAGGACCGCGCAAGGAACGTCCAGCCAATCTCGATCTCGCTCTTCGCTTCGTCGTAGCCGTGATAGCGCGAGGAACCGAGCACGCGGCCGTCTTTCGGATCGAAAATGATGAACGCGCCGCCCGATGCCATTGCCCCTTCAAAGTAACCGCGGAAAACATTTTCCTGGTAACGATCGCTCTCCGGATGCTGCTCCCAAATGAGCGGGTCGGAAGCGACCGCAAGCAACGCTGCAAAATCATCCGCGCGCAGCGGGCGTAGGCCGAGCAGGCGGCCGTTCAACGTTGGCTGCAGTTCGAATGGCATCGCGCGTGTGTTAACCGCCCGCGACAACGTGGATGAACTCGATCCGATCGTCCTCGGAGAGCGTGCGAGTCGTCCATTCGCGGCGGTGCAAAGCGAGGCCGTTGTGCTCGATCAGGATGCTCTTTGGCGGTAGCTCAAAACGCTCGACCAACTCCGCGATCGTCTGCGCGCCGCGCGTCTCCGCGCGTTCACCATTCAGCCGGACATTCACGAAGCGAGCAGGCCTTGGTCCCAGTCTTTCCAGACCGGCTCGAAGCCGCGTCGACGAAGGAGGCTCGCGATTTCGAGAGGCGAACGTTCATCGCTAATCTCGAACTGGCCGGTGGCCACCTGGTCGGCGCCGCCGTCGAACTCCGGCGCCACGATTCGGCCGCGCACCGTCAGGTGCAGATTCTCCGTCCCTTGATGCGTGTAGCCGCCAGGCTCGGTGTGGCTTCCGGCGCTCATCGTCGTGATGCCGAGCGGCACGAGCGCGTCCCGCAAATCTGCGCGCTCGCGCGTGCTGAGGACGATGCCGAGCTGCGGGAAAGTGATGCGCAAAGCGCAAACCAACTGCGCCAGTTCGCGATCGCTCATCGAAAATTCCGGCTGAAAACCACCGGCCGCCGGACGCAAACGCGGCAGGCTCACCGTGAGCTGCGCCTGCCAGCAACGCCGGAGCAGGTAATCGACATGCGCCGCGAGCGCGACCGCTTCCTCCTGCCACCGCGCGAGCCCGAAGAGCGCGCCGATGCCGATGCGCCGAAAGCCCGCGTCGTAGCCGCGCTCTGGACAAGCGAGTCGCCAATCGAAGTCGCGCTTCGGGCCGCTCGTGTGCATCGCGGCGTAGGCCTGCCGGTTGTAGGTCTCCTGGTAAACGACGAGCCCTTCCGCGCCGGCCGCGACCACCGGCCGATACTCGTCCGTTTCCATCGGGCCGACCTCGATCGAGATCGAGGAGAAATCCGGGGCCAGGGCGCGGACGCAATCGGCGAGATAAGTGCCGCTGACAAATTTCGGATGCTCGCCCGCAACGAGCAGCACTTGGCGAAAACCTTCGGCCGCGAGATGATGCGCCTCGGCCGCGACCTGCTCGAGCTCGAGCGTGACGCGCAGGATCGGGTTGTCGCGCGAGAAGCCGCAGTAGCGGCAATTGTTGATGCACTCGTTCGAAAGATAAAGCGGCGCGAAAAGACGCATCGTGCGCCCAAAGTTTTGCAGAGTGAGCGCGCGCGACTGCTGCGCCATCGTCTCAAACTCGGCGTCGCTTTTCGGCGCGAGCAGGCTCTCGAAGCGCTCGAGGAGCGGACTCATTTCGAGCGCGAGGCGGTCGAGAATCGGGGCGAAGGACATCGCGGTGAACTTCGCGGCAGAAGGGGTGAATTCAAATCACCCTGGCGTGGGCTGCTTCGCGCCGTAAAACGAAAACGCCGGGAACACAGCGTGTTCCCGGCGTCTCGATGAACGATTTAAGAAGCGCTTAGAACGCGAAGTTCAGGCCAGTGCGGAACTGAAAGAACTCGTTATGCGAACCGTCGAGATGATTCAAGCTGACGTCGGTCGTGAGACCGAAGTGCGGGGTGAAGCGATATTCAACCCCGAGCCCGTACTGCGCCATGAGGCGCCCGCCGTCTTCACCCTTGCTGTCGATAAAAGACAAAACGCCGGTCGAACTCCGGAATGGTTCCCGCGTCCCGCCGCCGCCGAAGATCCCGCCGAGGCCGAGCCAGGCGTAGGGAGCAAAGCGCGTGCAAGGAATCGGATAACGGAAGGTGAACGTGCCGAGCAATCCGCCTGCGAAGTCGTTGTTGTTCCGACGCGAGAAGAAGTTTTCGTCATCGATGTTCAAAGGAAGGCCGAACCCCTGCACCCCGACGCCGAAATAGCGGCGGAAGAAGTATTTCACGTCGAGAGCGCCGCCCCAGGCATGATCTACTTCGAGATAGCGGTCCTCGATCCACGAATTGGCCGTCGGGGCGTAAACGCCCGAGATGCCAACGTTCCATTCGCTGTCTGCATACCAGCTCGGGCAAGGCGAGCTGGCCATATTTTTGGTGCTGGTGCTGGTGTAGGTCGTGTCGCCGGCAAAGGCTCCCACGCTCATTCCGGCCAAGGCACAGATGGTTAAGGTCAGTTTTTTCATTTGGTCTCCTGTTGGTTAAGTCCGGCTCTTCTCTACTCAACCCAAGACCGAGCCGGGGGTCTCGAGGTGGTGCCGTCCTCCCCAAGGAGCACGACCGGTCGACGGGAAAAAGTTCCCGCCCTATAATCCGTTATCGACTTAAGTAAGCAAGTCGGACGCCTAATTCCCCAGAACGGCAAGAATTTACGCTTTTAATTCCGCGCCTGAGTTCGCGTCGGTCACAGTGAAATGCTCGTGATGATAGCTCGGATCGGCTCGGAAAAGGAGTCGACCCGCATAGCGACGCTCCAGTTCGACGAGATATTCCTCGTCTTCTTCCTTCAGTCGCTTCAGCACATCGGGGTTCAGGATGACGCGGATATCGTGAACCGTATCCTGATACTTCCGCATCACCGTGTTCAAGGCACGATGCAATTCGACGCTCGTCGTCATCGAGGTCTTCACCACGCCGCGGCCCTGGCAGTACGGGCAGTTTTCGTAGATCGAATCGCTGAGGCTTTCCTGCGCGCGCTGCCGCGTCATTTCCATCAGGCCCAGCGGCGAAAGCGGGAGGACGTGCGTCTTCGCCTTATCGCGCTTCAACCGCTCCTTCATCATGCTGTAGACGGCCTGCTGATCGCGCCGGCTCTTCATGTCGATGAAGTCGCCGATAATCAGGCCGCCCACGTTGCGCAGGCGAAGCTGGCGTGCGATCTCGTCCGCGGCTTCCAGGTTCGTCTGCAGGATCGTCTTCTCGACGTCCTTGCCGCCCTTGTTCCGGCCGGTATTCACATCGATCGCGACGAGGGCCTCCGTCTCGTCGAACACGATGTAGCCGCCGCATTTCAGCCAGACCTGGCGGTGAAAGGCGTCGTCGATCTGCTTCTGAATTCCAAGCGTCTCAAAGAGCGGAGCGGCGCCGTCGTAATACTGAATGCGGTTCCGTGAGCGACGCGAAACTTGGCCGACGAGCTCGTTCATCCGCTCGATCGCGACCGTGTCGTCGCAGATCACTTCGTCGATCTCGTCGGTCAGGAAATCGCGCACCGTCCGGTCGACCAAATCGGGCTCCTCGAAGAGGCGCGCCGGGGCCCGCTCCGTCTTGATCCCTTCCTCGACGCGCTGCCATTGCTCGATGAGAAAAGCAAGATCGCGCACGAAGTAGCGGGAGCGCTGCCCCTCGCCCACGGTGCGGATGATGACGCCGACGCCTTCGGGAATCTCGAGCTGGCGCAGAATCTTGCGCAGACGCTCGCGCTCTTTCGGGTCTTCGATCTTGCGCGAGATACCGCTCCGCTCGCTGTAGGGCATGAAGACGAGATAGCGGCCGGCGAAACTGAGGTTCGTCGTCACGCGCGGGCCCTTTGTCCCGATGGGTCCCTTCGTCACCTGGACGATCACCTCCGAGCCGACGGGGTAGATGTTTGGGATGTCCTTCGCGGTGATCTTTTTCTTCGACCCGCCCTTCCGGTTATTGGCCGGGCGATCGATCTCCTCAATGCCGCTATCGAGCGCGGCCGGGATGGCATCCCAAAAATGGAGGAAGGCGTTTTTCTCGAAGCCGATGTCGACGAACATCGCCTTCAGCCCCATCTCGATGTTTTTAACGCGGCCCTTGTAGACACTCCCGACGATGTTCCGGGTGCTGTTCCGCTCGACGTTATATTCCTCGAGGCGGCCGTTCTCCAAAAGCGCCACGCGGCGCTCCAGTTTCTCCACGCTGATGACGAGCTTCTTGCCCGTCTTGCGCGAGGTAAGGCCTAAAATACGTTTCACTTTGTCGATCATAAGAAAAGGAATAGTGGCTGAAGGCGGACCCGCGCGGCGAAGCGACGCAAAGGGGCAAGGACGCGATCATGGGTTTCTGCGAGGTGCCGCCCGGCGTGGTTGCGGAGGCGGCGGTTGCGGCGCGGGACGCGCGCCGAAGATACGTTGGAAAAAGTTTTGCTTCTGCGGCGGCGCCGCCGCCTGCACCGGTTGCGGGCGCTGGGCCCGCTGGACGCGTTTGACCACCTGGCCGCGCACGTCGGACTCGGGCTCGACATCGGGTGATGCCGAAGCGGCTGCCATTTGCACATTCGCGTTATCCGATTCCTCCGATTTCTCTTCGTCCTCGCTCCCCGGGACGTTCGGCGAATCTTTGAAATCAACCGCCTCGATCATCTGGAAAGCGTTCGCTTTGTTCGCCGGTGGAAGCCACGCGAGTTCGGGTTCAAATTTTCCCTCCTCCATCGCGAGCGAGCGCTCGAGAATACGGGTCGCGATCGGCGCCGCGACCGAGCCGCCATGCGCGCCGCCCTGCACCATCACGACGACGGTGTAGCGCGGATTATCGTAAGGGGCGAAGCAGGCGAACCAGGCGATCGTGTCCTTCGCTCCTTGCGTCATGGCCTGCGCGGTGCCGGTCTTGCCGGCCACCTGCACGCCGGGGAGACGCGCTTTGCCGCCGGTGCCGCCCTCTTCGTTCACCACTTTCCAAAGCCCGCGCCGCGCGAACTCGATTTGCTGCGGGGTAAAGTCAGTCCGCAGATCGCCGTGCAACTTCGGCTCGCGCGGAACGACCGGCTTGCCGTTTTCGTCCAGGATCGATTTGCCGTTCGCGTCGACCACGTCTTTCACCAGCCGCGGATAATACGAGACGCCGCCGTTCGCGACCGTCGCATAAACCATCGCGAGCTGGAGCGGGCTAACGAGATCGAAGCCCTGCCCGATCGAGACGTTGGCGGTGTGCGCGGAAGTCCATTTCTCGCGCGGATAATTCACGCGCATCCAGTCCGGTCCCGGCAGCACGCCCGGCTGCTCGCCGCTCACTTCGATCCCAGACGATTTACCGAGGCCCAGCGTCTCACCGGTGTCATCAATCGCGTTGATCCCGGCCGCGTTGCCGAACTGATAAAAGAACGCATTGCACGAAACCTTGATCGCATCGGACAAGCCAAGGGTGCCATGCGCGCCGCCTTTTTCTGAGATCCAGCACTTGAAGTAGTGGTCGCCATAGCTGACACCGCCGGAGCAGTTGAACCTCTGATTGGAGAGGCCCTTTCGCAGACCGGCCAGCGCGGTCACCAGCTTAAAGGTGGAGCCCGGCGGGAAGGCGCTGACCGCACGGTTGGTGAGCGGATTCGCTTCGTTCTCGCGAAGCGCCTCCCAATCTTTCGCCTTGATGCTCGGGATGAAAGTGTTCGGGTCGAACGATGGCACCGAGGCCATCGCGAGGATGTTCCCGTTATTCGGATCGATCACCACCGCGGCCCCGCGCCCGACGGAGCGCAGCGATTCCTCGGTGATCGCCTGGATCTTCGCGTCGAGGGTCAGGATGACGTTGGAGCCAGCTTGCGGCGGCTCTTCGCGCACTACACCGTCGATCACGCCCTTCGCGTTCCGGCGAAGGTAACGGACGCCCGGCTTGCCACGCAGGTATTCGTCCATCGCTTTCTCGACGTTCGATTTTCCGTCGACGTCGCCCTGGTAGAAGGTGAACTTCTTCGCCTCTTCCTTATTCGTGTCGTCGGGCTGGCCAACGTAGCCGAGCAAGTGCGCCGCAAGCGCGCCGTAGACGTAAGAGCGAACCGGCTTGATCGCGATGTCCACCCCGGGCAGACCTACATCGTGCTCGGAGAACTTGGCCATCGTCTCGAAGTCGATGTCCTTTAGATAAGAGAATGGCACCTCGGTGTTGGTGCGATAATGCTTCTGCAGTTTGTTTGCGTTGTAATCGCGCGCCAGGTCGAGCTCATCGAGCCGCGGGACGACGCCGTCGTTCACGATCCGGACGATGTCCGCCTCCTTCAGGT
>JBKJKL010000045.1:0-17343 GCA_046597485.1 Chthoniobacterales bacterium | reverse complement strand
CACGGATGTCCCGGGGCGGTCACATAAATGCAATTGTAGCTATCGACCCATAGACTCGGCTCTGCGCCCGGGGCACCCACCGGGATGTTTGGCGCGAACGTGGCCGGGGCCGGGCCGGGCGGGGGCGTATAAGCTTTTACTCCGCTAGTCTGGCGACTGAACCATGTGTTCGTCTTGCACGACGCTGCGGGGCAGTTGTTGACCGAGTCTGGAAAAGCGATGAGCGCGCTACCTTCCGGGTCGAGCGACATCGTGTAGTACTCGAGCAGGTCGCGATTCGCCGTCCCGGTGCAGCCGGTGCCGTTGAAGCAAATGTTGGTGTCGTGAACGGGATTCGTCGTTACCCGGACCTGGGCGATCGTGGGCGCGGCGCTGAGAGCATTAGTGACCTGCGCGAAGAAGACCTGCCAGTCGAACGGCGCCGTGTCGGCATTCGGCCCGCTCGAGCCGATCCATGTCACGTCGACCACGCCCGGGCTGCCGCCCACGATCCATGGCATCACGGCGGTGTTCGTGTTCGCTCCGTTATCGATCCGAACCGGAGCCATCCACGTCCCAGCTTCACCGGGACCTTTTGGCTGACCACCAGCGAGGGTCGCGTCGAAAGGCGAGCTACTCAGGTAAACGTGGGTGCCGTTCGCGTCTTTGCTGCTGAAGGCAAGGTGGAGATTCCCGCCACGATCGACCGCGAGCATGGTGAACTTATGCGCGGGATCGGCGCCCGCCGGGCCGGTGTAAACGCCTGCGATCGTGCTCCAGGTCGCACCGCCGTCGCGTGATTTCAGCAGATCGATGCGATTCAGCGCCGCACTGGGAATGAACGATGTGTAGAGGTAGCCGGTGTAGGGATCGACCACGAGGTTGCCTTCGGTGCTATTCGCGCTCGTTAGCAAAAGCGGCGGCGAGAAGGTCTTCCCGGCATCGGTTGATTTGGTGAACAGCAAGCGCCCCGTCCCCGGAGCCTGGCGAAAGGTCATGTTCACCGTTTGCGGCCCGTAGGCGGCAATCCACTGCCGATCTTCCACGGGCACACCGGTCGAAACTGGATTAACGAACCACGCCTGGCCCGGCAAAATACCGCCGGTGCCACCGTCCATCGAGGTCGAGAAGGTGACGCTGCCGATGTAAAGGCTGGTCACGTAGAGATAGCCCCCACTCGAGACATCGATGGAGTCATCCGCGCCGCCTGCGGCCAGGCATTGTGGAGTAGGTGTAGTGCACTTGTCCTGCAAGCCATCCGGTTGCCCTAGATAAGTAAATGTCGCGCCCTGGTCGATTGACTTCCAGAGATCAGTCCCACCGGGAACGCCGTTGATTGCAGTGACGTAGATGTTCCCGAACAAGTCCGCTTTGATCTCGGGCTCGGCGTCCTGTTGAAAGAAAACCGGACTAATCGGATCCTTCGGCATCTGGCGGGGAAGGGCGAAAGCGAAGTCCCCGGGAACGTAAATTGCCTGCGTGCTAGGGGCCGTTGTTTCCTTTGGCGCGACCGAGTCCGCGCTAGCCGATGGTCCGACGATTGCGAAAGCGAAGAAAACGGCCGCGAAGCCGATGAGGGTGATGCTGGCAACGAAGGTGAGCGGACTGAGCCGCGCCGACTTAAGCAGTGTGTTCATAGCGGGGGTGAGCGAGCGTCCGCGCCGCGGGTACGACCACGCGAAGCATCACGCCGATCGAGTAGTGGTTACAAGTAGTTCGCAAATGGAGGCTCCCGAAGACGGGTCGGCACCGAAATACTTAGCCACGGACTAACGCCGCGATACCCGCGAAAAGGCGGGTTTTCACGAATCGGATACGTCACTGCCACCAACACTGGCACCCCAACCCCATCCATCCTATGAGCCAAGTTATTCTTACTCGCACCCGCCAATGCAGCGCTGTCGCGCTCGTTTGCACGGCCGTTGTTCTCTTCTCGCTTCTCTTCGTTGGCCCGAGCCGCTCCGCGAATCGTTCCGCGTCCGGCAGCTCCAGCGTTGAGGAAGCGAACTCCTGCGTGAACATGTCGATGCAGGTCGTGACCGACCCAACCGGCGACCAGAATCCTGGCCAACCCGCGCAGCTCGATGTGCAGGCGGTTTCCGTCGGCGAAGACTACCAGTTTACCGGCCTCAAGCGGCTCGTCTTCGTCTTGAAGGTCGCGAACTTGACCAGTGTCCCGACGAACGGCATTTGGCGCGTGCGTTGGACCTACACTCCGCCGGCCGGCACCGCGACGACCTATCATGTTTCGATGCTTTCGGACTCGGGCGGCGCGGTCCGCTACGAGTACGGGACCTACAGCGGCAACACCGTCAGCACGAGCGGCTCGGCGGACGAGGGGTCCTTCACACCGGATGGGACCATCCGCCTCTCCATCGCGCGCAACAAAGTGGGCAACCCGGCCGACGTGGTCACCTTGACTGCAGTCAATGGCCAGACGCAGTCGAACCTCGGCGGCGTGCTCTTCCTCGCCGTCGATTCTACGAGCAGCGCCGACTACACGACTCGCGCCCAAGATCCGACCTGCGTCCCGGCCCCGCTGCCCACGCCGACTCCAGCCGGCACCCCGACCGCGACCGATCCGCGCTTCCAGAATTACACTCCGCCCGCGACCGCTTCCTTCAGCTACGGCGAGCCCTCGATCGGCGCGAACTGGCAGACGGGAAAGCTGATGTATCTGGCCGGCTTCAACGCCATCCGCATCAGTTTGAATGATTGCTCGTCGCCCGCGCGCGACACTTGGACGAATGCCAGCCCTCCAGGCGCGGTCTCGCTCGATCCGATCATGTTTACCGATCACTTCCGACTCGCGGGCGACACGCGACCGAACCGCACTTTCGTCTCGCAGCTCACCGGGCAGGACAGCATCACCTTCTTTACCGATGACGACGGCGCCTCCTACCTGCCGAGCCAGGGCGGCGGCATCCCGTCGGGCGTCGATCACCAGACGATCGGGGCCGGCCCCTATCACACGCCGTTCCCGGTGAACCCGGTTTATCCGAACGCCGTTTACTATTGCTCGCAGGATATCGCGGCGTCGTTCTGCGCGCGGAGTGATGATGGCGGCATTACCTTCGGCGCCGGCGTGCCGATGTACAACCTTACGCAGTGCACTGGCATTCACGGCCACGTGAAGGTCGCCCCGGACGGGACGGTCTACGTGCCGAACCGCAGCTGCGCCGGCAAGGCGGCGGTCGTTCGCTCCACCGATAACGGAACAACTTGGGCGGTGAAACCGATCCCGACCAGCAGCACGACCGGCTTCCTCGTCGATCCTTCGGTCGGCATTGGCCAGAGCAACGTGGGCAAGCCCGGCGGACAGCCGAGCAACACGATCTACCTTGGCTACCAGGCGAGCGACGGACGGGCCAGAATCGCGGTCTCGCGCGACCAGGGTGACAATTGGACAAACGACCAGGATGTCGGGACGTCCTTCGCTCTGATTAACACTACCTTCCCGACCGTTACTGGCGGCGACGACAATCGCGCAGCCTATGCCTTTTTCGGCACACCGGTCGCCGGTAATTACACCGATCCGGCGAGCTACCCGGCGAGCGCACCATGGCATCTCTACATTGCGACCACCTTCGACGGCGGGCTCTCCTGGACGACGCGCGACGCGACTCCGACCGATCCTGTGCAACGCGGCACGATCTGCAACCTTGGAACAACGTCTTGCAAGGCACACTCTGACGCCGGCATTCCGGACCGGAACCTTCTCGACTTCATGGGCTCGACGGTCGACGCGCAGGGCCGAACGGTGGTCGGTTATCCAGACGGCTGCGTCGGCAACTGCGTGAACAACACCACAGTAACCGATCCGAAGCAGGTCAGCCGGACCGCGCTCGCCAGTGTCGCGCGCCTGTCAGGCGGTAAACGCCTCTTCGCCGCCTTCGATCCGAATCCTGCCGAGCCCATCGCGCCGCGCGAACCGCGCGTCGATAGCGTGACGCGTGATGGCTCCGGTATCGTGCGGATAACGTGGTCGGAACCTGACCACGGCGGCTCGCCGATTACCGCTTACAACATCTATCGCCGGACCCAGCCGGGCACCTACGGCGCGCCGATCGCGACTGTGCCCGCGAATACGAACTCCTACGACGACGGCAGCACCGATCCAGCGGTCACCTATTTCTACAAGGTGACAGCCGTGAACGGCCAGGGCGAAGGTGCTGCCTGCGGCGAATACCCCGTGACCGCTCCACCGCCGACGAACCCGTGCCTCTTGCCCGGCTTCCTTGTCGTGACCGATCCTACCGGCGACCAGACGCTCGCGCCGGACAATGCCGATCTCGATGTGCAGACGGTTTCGATCGCCGAACCGTTCCAGACCGACGGCATCAACCGGCTCATCTTCACGATGAAGGTCGCGTCGCTCGCGACCATCCCGCCGAACCGGCAGTGGTATATCATCTGGACGCCGCCGGTCGCTCCGGCGATGGCGGGCACCGACCGCTATTACGTGGCGATGAAATCCACCGCCACAGGCGGCCCGGGGTCCGTGTCGTATGAATACGGCGTCGTCACCTCGAGCGGCAATGTCCCGATCATGCTCGGCGCAGCCGACGCGGGCAGCTTCAGCGCCGCGGGCCTGATCCAGATCGCGGTCGCGAACAGCAAGGTCGGCAATCCCGGCCCGGGCGCGGCCTTCACGCTCATCAGCGGCCGGAACTTCGCCGGCACGGGCAACGCCGCCGTGACGAAGAGCTCGGCCATCGACTCCACGGCCGACGGTTCTTACAACGTCGTGGGCAATGCTGCCTGCCGCATCAACAGCGCCCCAGTCGCAGCCCTCGCGGCGACGAACGCGTCTGGCATGGCGCCGTTGAACGTCAGCTTCAACGCCTCCGGCTCGAGCGACCCGGATCCGGGCGACTCGATTGCGAGCTACACGTTTAACTTCGGCGACGGCTCGGCCGCGGTCACGCAGGCCAGCGCGATGATCGCGCATAACTACACGCGTAACGGCACCTTCACCGCGACCGTTTCGGTCACGGACTCGAACGGCCGCAGCAGTACGAACATCGCGAGCGTCATCGTGGAAGTGCAGTCGACATTAAGCGGGACCGTCTCGCGCATGACGCACGGCGCGGCTGGGACGTTCGACATCAATTTACTGCTCGCCGGTGCCCAGGGAATCGAGTGCCGCCGCAGCAATTCGAACGGCAACTACCAACTCGTCTTCACCTTTCAGCGCGCGGTTACTTCCGTCGCAAATGCAACCGTCGACCAAGGCACTGGAAGCGTGACTAGCCGTGCCGCCGATCCGGGCGACGCGCGGAATTACATCGTGAACCTGACCGGGGTGAACGATGTGCAGTTTGTCAAAGTCACCCTCACCGACGTGCAGGACTCCGCGGGCGCAAACATGACCGTCTCGGTGCCCTTCGGCGTCCTGCTCGGTGACGTGAACGCGGACAGTTCAGTCAACTCAGCTGATGCGGGCTTGACGCGCAATCGCTCCGGGCAAGGCACGGACGCAACGAACTTCCGCGCGGACGTGAATGTCGATGGCACCGTGAACTCGGCCGATGCGGCGATCGTGCGCGGCCGGTCCGGCAACGGCCTTGTCGCGCCGCGATAAACGGCGCGAAGGCGCTGAAATCGACAAGCCGGGGAAGCAATTCCCCGGCTTGTTTCGTTTTGTTACGACGGATCGAAAACGTGCGCGCACACCGGAAATAAAAAGGGCGCGAAATGGCCGGGGAATACG
Source organism: Chthoniobacterales bacterium (assembly GCA_046597485.1). Taxonomy (GTDB): domain Bacteria; phylum Verrucomicrobiota; class Verrucomicrobiia; order Chthoniobacterales; family UBA10450; genus JACCTI01. Next base: position 11,651 of record JBKJKL010000045.1, on the reverse strand, counting down.
AAACAAGGTGCATTCACTCCAACCGTCTGGGGATTGAGCCAGTTCCCCGACGAACCGAAAGAACTCACATGAATTCACCCCTCCGTCAGCGCTTTGTTTCCGGAACCCTGCTCCTTTGCTCGCTGCTGTTGTTCGGCCTTACGTTTAACCCGGGCGCAATCAAGGTCTTCGGGCAACTCAATGTCTTCGATACGCCGCAAGGCTTGCCTGATTTTGACAGCCGTGTCGGATCGATCGCGCCGAGCGCGGCTCAGCTTTCAGCCGTGCAAGCGTTGGGTGCGACGGCCGATTGGAACCAATTCGGCACCATTCACACCCTTCTCAAGTATGGCGGCTTTCTCGCCAGCGGCGTGCAAGGCGAACCGGTGGCCGCAGCGCGCGAGTGGATTCGCTCGAACCGCGTTCTTTTCCGTCTCTCTGATCAGGCTGTTACTGATCTAGAATTGCTGAGCGACGGCACAACGCCGTTCAGTGCCGCGCATGCGGTCCTGTTTCGCCAGCGCTTCGGCGGCCTGCCATCTACTCAAGACGGATTGATTAATGTCGCGATTACCAACGGCAACGTCTACCACGTCTGGTCGAGTTCTGCGGGCGACCAGGCCGCTCCTCCAGCAGCCACCCTTACGCCGGTAGAGGCCTGGCTCAGAGCCGCGGCGAACGTGAACCACGTAATTCCTGTAATCGACGTGGTAAACACTGGCCTAGACAAGAACAACAACTGGACGGTCCTAAAGATCGCGAATTTTCCGCAGGATCAGCAGGTGCGGCTCACTGGCTTCCCTACGCCTACCGCCGGCGTCCGCCCCGCTTATGAAACAAACTTCGTCTACGTGAAGGGGCACATCTCGGAGGCCTACACCCTCTTTGTTGACGCGCAGACGGGCGACGTGCTTTACCGGACGAATCGCGTGAACTGGGCAAGCGAAAAAACCGCGCCGGAAGCGCCGATCACTAGCGTGTTCCAAGGCACCTACGACCCACGCGTTTTTCCCTGCTCTAGCGCCCGCCACCACTTCAACGTGCCGCCCGGACAGGTCCGGATCGTTGTTCAAGTTAGTGCGGGTATCGCGACGAACGATCTCTCCGTTAGCCTCCTCTACGGACCGGATCCAGCGCCTGTACTGCTGGCCACGGAAGACACCGGCACGAGCAGTGAAGTGCTGACCTATGCGCCGGCGACCGGCGTGCCGCCGGGTGAATATCAGGTCCAAATCTGCCAAACACCGAACACGATGGGCGTGCCGCAGACGCCACCTTATACCTATGCCGGGACGTTTACTTTCGATAACACTTTCACGCCGGCTGTCGGTCTGCCTTATCCGCCGAAGTGGAAGTACTTCACCGCCTCGCCACCGCTGGACTACAACACGCTCGACATTCGAATCACCGGCTGCTGGGAAGCTGCTCCGGGCGGCGTTCCCGTTGCCGGCTGTCAGCAGAGTCTGCTTAACGTCGCTTCCCGCGCGCCGTGGGATTACATCTTCCGGTCCGGCACCTTCACCAGCACGACCCGTGGTAACAACGCGCAGACGGCCGAGTCGTGGGGTAGCCCACTGACCCCGTCGGAGCCTTACATGCCAATGAGTCCGACGCGGAATTACATCTACAACTGGACCAACCAGTGGAAGACTTCCGGTGCGTCCGGGAAGGGATGTGATCCGACAGTATTCACCCACAGTGGGGGCGTGAACCGGGATAACGATATCGATGCGGCGATCGTGCAGTTGTTCGTGACCCACAATCGCTTCCACGATTTCTCCTATTTCCTAGGCTTCACCGAGCAGAACTCGAATCTGCAGCTAGAGAACCTGGGCAACACGCAGGCTAGTCGTGAAAACGATCCCGAGATCGGCAACGTCCAGGCCGGCGCGGTTTCCGGTGGCGCGCCGAGCTACCTCGGCCGCGACAATGCCAACCAGATCACTCTGCAGGATGGCACGCCGGGCATCACGAACCAGTACTTGTTTCAGCCTATTGCCGCTGCGCTCTACAGCCCTTGCGTCGATGGTGACCTAGACGTTGGCATTGTCGGGCACGAGTACACCCACGCAATTTCAAATCGCATGGTAGGCGGACCCGATGCCGGCCTGTCCGGCGCGCAAGCGGGCGCGATGGGCGAAAGCTGGAGCGACCTCGATGCTGCTGAATACCTCTGGGAGAATGGCTTCGTTCCGATCAGCGACGAAGACCCGACCGCAGTCGGGATCTACGCGACGAACAACAAGCGGATCGCAATCCGCAACTACTCGCTCGCAAACAATCCGCTGAACTACAGCAACATCGGCTACGACACGCCCGGGCCGGAAGTGCATTCCGACGGCGAAATCTGGAACGCCACTAACTGGGAAGTGCGCCAGGCGCTGATAAACAAATACGACGGGCAATACCCTTACTCCGACACCACGCGGCAGAAGGGTTGCGCGGAAGGTCGCTTTGCGCCCGAAACCTGTCCCGGTAACCGCCGCTGGGTACAGCTGATGTATGACGCGTTCCTCTTGCAGTCAGGCGCCACAAGCATGCTCAACGCGCGGGACGCCCTGCTCGCGGCTGATGTCGCTCGCTTCGGCGGCGCGAACCAGGTCGAGATCTGGCGCGCCTTCGCGAAACGCGGGATGGGCGTCGATGCTTACACGAATGGCACCGGCGACGGAGCGCCTATCGCAAACTTCGAGACGCCTGCGGAGAACAACAACGCGACAATTACCTTCCAAGCCGTCGCCTCCGATGAGGGAAATGCGCCGATCACCAGTGCGCGGATCATCGTTGGTCGGTTCCAGGCGCGTTCTCGGCAGATCGCCGACACTGATCCGGCGACCGTGGTGGATACAACTAGCGCCACCACACGCCGCCAGACCCTCAATCGGTCCGATACGGCGAAGTTCGTTCCTGGCACCTACGACCTAATCGTGCTGGCGCCGGGGTATGGAATCCACCGCTTCACGCGCACCTTCGCTGCGAACCAGACGGCCACAGTCGCCTTTCCGCTTCCGACAAACCGGGCGTCGCTCAGCAAAGGCGGAAGCGTCGAGACGACGGCGAACACGACGGACAAGAACAACCTGATCGATGACACAGAAGATACGGGTGCGCGCGTTGCCAACGTGGCGCCGATCGCTGGCAGCACAGTCACGGTGAAGCTCGGCGGCGGCGCCCCTCTTACCGTGACCCGCGTCAACGTCAGTACGGCGGCCGGCCCAAATAATGCCGGCCGTTTCACGGGCATTCGGAAGTTTGAGATTCGAACCTGCAATGGGTTGTGTCTCAATCCGCTCACCGACTTCACTAATGTCGCATACACCAGTCCAGACGATGCCTTTCCAGGTGACGTGCCGCGTCCGCTGCAGCCAGACCTGAACATCCGCAGCTTCGCGATTCCGCCGACTCTGGCCACCCACGTCCAGATGCGTGTGCTTAGTAACCAATGCACCGGCCAGCCGCGCTTCCTCGGGGATCAGGATGACGATCCGTTAAACAACTCAGACTGCGCTAGCTCGCCGAGCGGGTCCATCGCCCGCGCAACCGAGCTACAGGTCTTTACCTCGGCGGCTCCAGTACCTACAGCAGTGGTTTCGCGTAAGCTGCACGCCGGCACTCCGTTTGACATTCCGATGCCGGTGACCGGTAACCCCGGTGTTGAATGTCGGACCGGCGGAGCCAACAGGGCGCATCAGCTTATTGTCTCCTTCGCTAGTCCTTTAACGATGAGCGGTGTGACTGTGACGCCGAGCAGCGGCGGGACGGCGCAGGTGGATGGAAGTCCGACCATTAGCGGCAACAACGTAGTTATCAATCTGGCAAATGTCAGCGATGCGCAGACGCTGCTGGTGAACCTGAACGGCGTGCAGCAAAGCACCAATATTGGTGACGTGACTATCCCGGTGAAAATTCTGCTCGGCGACGTCAATGGCGATAGCTCGGTGAACTCAGCCGATGCGACGGTCACGCGCAATCGCTCCGGCCTGCTCGCCGACGCGAATACCTTCCGCTCTGACGTAAATGTCGACGGAGTGGTCAACTCGGGAGACGCCACGATCATCCGCGCCCGCTCGGGGAATGGCGTCGCCACGCCGGAGGGCGGGAAGCAGTAACGAAGTAAGGCGGCTGTCGCCGGCGCCTGCGGGTGCCGGCGGCAGCTACAACTTTGCGAGCGCGATCTGCGCGAGCTTCTTCGAGCGCTCGATCTGCTCTTTCCCGCCCGTGCTGACGCGCAGGTAAAGGTCGCCCTTTAAAACATAGAGCGCGCCGCCCACAGCGCTCCCGACCCAGTAGGCTTCCTCGCCGACCCCTTCTACTTTGAGCGGAGGCCGCTTTTCTTCTTCCTCTTCCCGCTCCCCTTCCTTGCCGCCTTCCCGGTGGAAGGTCTCTTCCCAAAATTCCCGCGGTTCTTTCCCACCGGGTCCGCTGCCGCGCTGGGCCACCGTGATGACGACCGAGTTCGTGTTCGTCGGGAGCGCAAAGTAACATTGCGCGATGGTATAGTCGCCGACGCCCGGCGTCGTAGGCGTCGTTTGGCTAAGTGCTTCGCCCTGCGCCGCCTGCAGTTCCTGAGCGGTAAAAAGCGCGCATGCGTCAATCGGTCGCACCTGACTTTTTTCGGCCGCGCGCTCGCTTTTTTCGCCCCTTGAGCAGCCCACGACGAGGGCGAGGCACGATAGAAGGAGCAGAAGCCGGCGCCGACCCTGGCCGACCGTTTCGTTAGTGAAAGGAACCACGTCGCATGGTGTCACCCGCACACCAGCCGCGCAAGCACCCCAGCCGAAATCGATATCTTATGAACAATACAACGTCCCTCCGATCAGGATTCTTTAACCCTCGCGTCGCCGTCGCTGTCGTGCTGCTCCTCGCAGCCGCGGGCCTCGGTTGGCTCAGCTTCGCTGCTGCACCACAAAGCGGAACCATTACCCCCACCACAACGACCCCCGTCACCTGGAATGGTACGGCGAGCGGCGTTCCGCCGACAGCCGGCGGCGAGTCCTCTTGCATCGAGGGAACTAATTGCGACAGCTACAAGCTCACCCTGACGGGCAACCCGAGTGACTGGACCGGCAAGCTCGTCCGCATCCGGATTGAATGGCTTCAGCCCGGCTCCGACTACGATCTTTTCATTCACAAAGGCACACTCGCAGGCCCGGTGGTCGCGAGCTCAGCCGCAGGCGCAACCACCAACGAGCAGGTCGACCTGAACCCGACGAGTTCGAGCATCGGCACCGGTGACTTCACCGTGCACGCTGTCTATTATGCGGTCGTTCCGGCTGACCAATACCGCGGCACAGCTACCGTCCTGACCGCAGCGCCTGGACCAATTCCCGCGCCCACGCCCGCGAATGCCGCGATGGCGCCGCGCTTCGAGCTCTACAATCCGCCAGCGGCTGGCCCTGCGACCCTCGGGCGCGCCTCGGGTGAGCCATCTGTCGGCGTCGGCCTCCCGATTGCCGGACATCCGGAAGGTCGTGCCTTGTTCCAGGCCGATGTGCAAACGCTTCGCATCACTTTCAACGGCTGCGCGAAGCCGCTCTGGGAGAACCGTCCCGCGCCGACTTCGCAGCAGGACTTCGATCCAATCCTCTGGACGGACCGCATTACCGGCCAGACGGTGGTCCACCTGCTGACGTTCGCCGGCAACGTTCTCGTCGGCGAGTCGTCGGTCACGAACACCAATGCGCCCTTGAATGACGGCGACATCTACCAGCCCAGCCAAGGTGCCGGTATTGCCTCGGGCATTGATCACCAAACCGTCGGAGGTGGCCCTTACCACGCCCCGCTCTCGACCCTCCCGCCGAATCCCGCGTATCCGCGCAGTGTTTATTATTGCTCGCAAGCACTAGCCGATGCGAGCTGCGCTCGGAGCGATGACGGCGGCCTCACCTATGGCCCGTCGTTCATTGTCTACGCGAGTGCGACGACTGGCTGCGGCGGACTGCATGGGCACGTCAAGGTCGGCGCCGACGGCAGCGTCTACTTGCCAAATAAAGGATGCACCGGCGGGCAGGGGGTTGTCGTTTCTGAAGATAACGGCGTGACCTGGGCGGTTCGCACAGTCCCCGGCAGCGTCCCGAGCGGGAGCGATCCTTCGGTCAGCGTTGACGCGGCGAACCGCGTCTACTTTGGTTATGCCGACGGCGATACGAAAGCGGTCGTGAGCACCTCGACGGATCAGGGCCGCAATTGGACGCAGCCGCTCGATGTTGGCGCGCAGTTGGGCATCAACAACGTCGTCTTTTCGTCTGTCGTCGCCGGTAGCTCCGGCCGCGCCGCGTTTGCTTTCCTCGGCACACCGACCGCTGGTGGGTTGCAGGGCCGCGGCTTCACCGGGGTGTGGCACCTCTACATCGCGTCGACTTACGATGGTGGTCAGAGTTGGAAAACGGTCGACGCGACGCCGAACGACCCGGTCCAGCGTGGCTGCATCTGGCTCGGCGGCGGTGCGAACGTCTGCCGCAACATGCTCGACTTTATGGATCTGCAGATCGATCAGCAGGGTCGCTTGATCTCGGCCTACGCAGACGGCTGCGCCGGTGCGGAGTGCAAGCAGGCGCCTGAACAGGCCATTGGTAATTCTTACACCGCCCTCGCGGCAATTGCCCGCCAGTCGGGCGGTCCACGCATGCTCGCGGCGTTTGATCCGCCGACGACTGCTACCGTCCCCGGCACCCCGAAAGTCTCCGCGCTACGCAACGGTGGAGTCGTCCACCTTGCCTGGTCAGAAGGCGACACCGGTGGTTCGCCGATCACCAGCTACACCATCCTGCGGGGCATTGCAGCAGGCGCGACCACTCCGATCGCGACCGTCGCGGGCACGCAGTTGCGGTACGATGACCAGACAGCGACCGATACCGCGGCCATTTACTACTACAAGGTGGTGGCGAATAACGGTGTCGGCGCATCATGCGGCGACAATGAGATCTCATCGCGTTATGTCGGTGCTTCCACCGATCCGACGAACGGCTACACCCTCTCCGCGGATCCGGCGGACGATCAGGTCGGCGGCCCGGCTGCGAACAAGGATCTCGACATCCGCTCGCTGGCGATTTCCGAGCCGGCCAACGGCCCGCTCGCAGGCAAGCTCGTCTTCAAGTTGAAGATGACCGACCTGACCCTCATTCCGAACAACCGGATGTGGCGGATCGTGTGGGGTTCGCCTGCTTCGCCCGGCCAGCAGTTCTACGTCGGCATGACGAAAGACGTGAACGGTGTCGTCACCTACGACTACGGCACCGTGGCCACCGCGACGGTCGGCCTCGTGCTCGGCCTGCCGTCGACCACGCGAGTCGGTTCGCCTGATTTCGGCGCCTTTGATCCGACGCCGAACGGCGTGATCACGATCGCCGTGTCGAAGGACAAGATTGGCAATCCAAAGGTGGGTGATGTGCTAGGCGCGTTCTCCACCCGCACTTATCCGAATGTAGGTAACGAAATTCGCAGCACCAATGCCGCGGACAGCACGGGCAACGCGACGGCGAATGACGCGACGGCCAACTCGCAGTCCTATCAGCTCATCGGCGCTGTGGCCGGAGTGTCGACCGCCTATTCGCGGAAGACGCACGGCGCTGCGGGCGACTTCGACATCGAGTTGCCGATCGCTGGTTCGCTCGCGACGGAACCCCGTCAAGGTCCCGTCGCTGGCAGTCACACGATCGTGGTCACCTTCGTGAACCAGCTCACGAGCGTCGGCCCAGTCACCGCCACCGCCACGACGGCTGGCGGGACTGTTCCGGTGACTGCGACGGGTGCCATCGGCACAAACCCGAACGAGTATGTGATCAACGTCAGCGGAGTGCCAAACATCAGCGTCCTCAACGTGACCGTGACCGGTGCGGTGGATTCGCTAGGCAACGCGATCAGCCCAGTTCCAATCCAGATGGGCGCGTTGCTTGGCGACACGAACGGCGATCGTTCGGTTAACTCAGGCGACGCCATGCAAACGCGTAACCGTTCCGGCCTGCTCACGGACGCGACGAACTTCCGCTCGGATGTAAACACCGACGGTGTCGTGAACAGTGGTGATGCCACCGTCGTGCGCGCTCGGTCGGGCAATGGCTTGATCGCACCCGCCGCGCCCGAGTCGAAGTAAGCCTCCCGAAATTCTGCGAAGCCCCTGTCCGCTGCGCGCGGGCAGGGGCATCCGCTTTCTGGAAATCGCGCTCCGGAATGGACGCACGCAGCGGAGTGTGACATCGTCCGCCGATCCTCGATGAAGCGTTATTTTCCTTTCCTCATCATCGCACTCGTCGCGGCTGGGGCCGTCGGCGGAGGCGCTCTATTTTATCGCGCGAAGGTGGCCTCACTAACGCCGACCGCGAAAGCGAGCGTCGCCAAATCCGAGGAACCCGGTGACCGCGGGCGAACCCACATTCGCGGCTCCGCCGAAGCGTCGGTGACCCTCGAAGAATTCGGAGATTTCCAATGTCCACCGTGCAGCATCGTTGCGGCCTCGCTGCTCAAGGTAGAACACGAGTTCGGCGACAAGCTGCGCGTCATTTTCCGGAACTTCCCACTCGCAGTCCATGCGCACGCGGCCGAAGCAGCCCGCGCAGCCGAGGCGGCCGGATTACAGGGGAAATTTTGGGAGATGCATGACCTGCTTTTCAAAAACCAGCCGCTCTGGAGCAAGGACGCGGAAGCGCGCCTAAGCTTTATGAACTACGCGGAGGAGATCGGGCTCGATCTCGGCCGTTTCGAGAAGGACATGGACAGCCCCGAGGTCCGGGAGCGGGTCGCGGCCGACCAGGAGCGCGGCAAATCTCTTGGCGTCACCAGCACGCCGACCCTCTTTATCAACGGCCAGGGCCTGCCGCCGGCGCAGATGAACGAGCCCGCGCTCCGCGCCGCGCTCGCCGCCGCGGTCCGCGGGGAGAATCCCATCCAAAGCCCCTCGCCCACGCCCGCTGCGCCGGCCATACCGCTAGCGCCGCCGGAGGCTCCCGCCGCCTCCGCGTTGCCGACCACCACGCCGCAGCCATGAGCAAGAAACCGCGCGCCTCTCAACCGAACGGCGGCCGCAGCCGCGTCCACACCATTGTCTATTCGATCGCAGCCGTGATCGCGCTGCTCGGCGTCGCGGAGACCACTTACTTGACCGTGATGCACTTGAGCGGTGCAAATGTCGTCTGCGTCGCGGCCAGCGGTTGCTCGCAGGTGCTGCGCAGCTCGTGGGCGAGCATCCGCGGCATCCCCACGGCCGCGCTCGGCGGTCTGGCTTACTTCATCGTTTTCAGCTCCGCCACACTGTCGGCTTTTGGTTATCGCCGCGCCGAGACCCTTCTCGCGCTCATGGTCTCGATCATGTTCCTCGCCACCCTCGGGTTGCTCTACGTCCAGGCCCGCGTCCTCCATGCGTTCTGCGATTACTGCCTGCTCTCAGCCGCTCTCATTTTCCTCCTGGCTGGTCTCGTCGTCGCACTGCCGCGGCGGGCGTAACTTTTTCGCTGCAACCGGGGTCCGTCTGCGGGACGAACCAGCTTTATGATTCCAACCGCACCACGCCCTACCGCCGCCGATCATCGTGAAGGGTTCGTCGCCCGTTCCATTGAAGAACAGACCGCAAAGCTGCCGAGCGATACCTTCCTCTGGCTGGCTCTTGGCTCCATTGCGACTTCGTTGACGCTTAAAGCGAGCGGCCGCGACAAAGACGCGCTCTTCGTCGGCCAATGGGCGCCGACCTTCCTCATCCTCGGTCTCTACACCAAGCTCGTGAAACAGCTTGGCTCCGATCGCACCGAGAACGGCGTTTAACGCAAAATTTTCCTCGCCAGGGACAGCGGTTGTCCGCTCGTTCTGCTAAAATAGGCAGGTGAGTCACCCCCGTCGCTCCCCAGCTGAGTCGCGCCTCCAGCTCTACACCAGCAACCGCGTCGAGAACCTCGGCGACGCGCTGGCTGACGTGCTCGCACGTCCGCTCACGGCCGTGCTCAAGCCCGAGGTGGTGGTCGTGCAAAGCGTCGGCGTGGGCCGCTGGCTCACCCAGCATCTCGCGCGACGCCAGCGCATATGCGCGAACATCCAGTTCCTCTTCCCGCAGAAAGTCGTCGCGACCCTCTTCGACGAAGCGCTTCCGCGAGACTCCGCGGGACGCTTCTACAGCCGCGAGATTCTCACGTGGCGCATCATGGCGCTTCTGCCCTCGTTCTACGCGAACCCGAAGTTTGCCGAGGTGGAACGCTACATCGTCAATCAACCGTGCGCTGAGCTCCGCCTCTATCAGCTCGCGGAGAAAATAGCGGCCGCATTCGACCGCTATCTCGCTTTTCGTCCCCAGTTGATTCTGCGCTGGGAGAAGGGCGAAGACGATCATTGGCAGGCCCTGCTCTGGCGCGAGCTGAGTCGCAACGCGCCGGGGCTCCATCCACCCGCGCTCGCGCAGCGATTCACCGCCGCGCTCGAGAAGGGCAGCGCGCGGCTCCCGGAACGTCTTTCGTTCTTTGGCCTCGCCAGCCTGCCGCAATTCTACGCGCAGTTCATCGCCGAGATCGCTCGTTTTACCGACGTTCACCTGTTCCTTCTCCAGCCCACTCCGGAATGGTGGAGTGACCTCCGCTCCGCCCGCGAGGAAGCGCGCGCTCGGCAGAAAACGCCGGCCAGCGCGCAGCTCGATCTACACTTTGCGCGCGGGAATCCCCTGCTCGCTTCCCTGGGCCGGGTCGGCCGCGATTTCCTCGAGATCGTGAGCGAGCTCACGCCGGCGCGGGAACATGATCACGCGCTCGAACCAGTCGGCGAGACCGCCCTGGCGCGTCTCCAGCGCGACATCTTCACCTTGCACGATGGCAGCGGCGAGACCTTGCCTAACGACTCTTCGCTCCAGTTCCATTCCTGCCACAGCGCGATGCGCGAGATGGAGGTGTTGCACGATCAGCTCCTCGCGCTTTTCGATGCCGATCCCACACTCAAGCCGCACGACGTCGTCGTGATGGCGCCCGACATCTCTCGCTACGCGCCTTACATCGAGGCGGTCTTCGACACCTCGCCGGAGGGACAACGTTTCCCCTTTAGCATCGCTGACCGCGGCACGCGCGCGGAGAACGGCATCGTCGATACCTTCCTGCGCCTGCTCGAGTCGAGCGGGAGCCGCTTCACCGCGAGCAACGTCCTCAGCATCCTCGAGTCGAGCGCCCTGCAGCGGCGCTTCTCGCTCACCGAAGGCGACCTCGAGACGATCCGCATCTGGATTGATCGAACCGGCATCCGCTGGGGCATCGATGCTGCGCAACGAAGCGAGTTCGGCCTCCCGGCGTTTGGCGAGAACAGCTGGCGCGCCGGACTCGACCGTCTCCTCCTTGGCTACGCCACCCCGGCACATGGCGAGCGGCTCTTCGATGGCATCCTCGCCTACGACGAAGTGGAAGGCAGCCTCGCCGAAACGCTCGGCAATTTCGTCGAGTTTGCCGAAGCGCTTTTCCGCACCGCGCGCGACCTGGCGCGGCCGCGTTCGCTGCTGTCCTGGCTCGAAACCCTGCGCCAGCTCACCGAGCAGTTCTTCGAGGCGGATGATGAACGCGAAGCCGAAATGCACCAACTGCGCGCGGTGATCGAGTCGCTCCGCGAAACCGCCGAGCTCTCCGGTTTCGAAAACGAACTCACCCTCGACGTCCTCCTCGCTCATCTCGAGCAGGCCCTCGACGGGATCGATCGCGCGCGTGGTTACCTCATGGGGC
>JBKJKL010000013.1:0-8131 GCA_046597485.1 Chthoniobacterales bacterium | reverse complement strand
CGTGACTGGACACTATGGCTGCAGCGGCGTGCGCGCGGCCTTGCGTCGCGACCGGCTCGGCCTGGCCGATAACTGGATTCGCCATGTGCAGGACGTGCGGGAAAAACACGAAGCGCGTCTCGAAGGGCTCGACGAAAACGAAGCCGCTGCCCGTCTATGCGAGCTGAATGTGATCGAGCAGGTCGCGAATGTTTGCGAGACCAGCATCGCGCGCGACGCCTGGGAACGCGGGCAGGAACTCGCGGTGCACGCCTGGATCTACGGCCTGCAGGATGGCCTGCTGCGCGACTTGAAAATGACCGTCACCGCCTACGATGAAGTGCCCGTCGCCTACGACGCCGCGCTCAGCGGACTGGTCGCGCGCGGTTAATCCCAGAGACCGAGGCGCTGCAGTTCGCGGGTCGCGAGTTCGGCCCAGCCTCGATTCGCCGCCGGGCTCGCTGGGCTGGGATGCAGGATTCGCCCGATCTGCGGCTGGCCCGCGGGAAAGATAAGCTGCGCGCGCCTCATCGCGAAGTCGCCAACCCCGATCAACCACTGCGGCGCGAGCGCGGCCGTGACAGCGCGCAGGTGTTCATCGCATACCGCAAAGAGTGCGTCGCGTTCTTCGCGCGGCAATTTGTCCGGGGTCAGGTTAGCGCCGCTTTCACCGAGGAAGGCGAGCGGGCAATAATTCCCCACGAAGTGCTCCGCGGAAAATCCCTCCGCCGTCCCGAACCGCGCCGCGAACAAGCCCCAGAGCCGTTGTCCGCTGATCTCGGTGCGCGGACAGGCGAAGCCGGTGATCGGCCGTTTCGGATGCGTGCCGGCGGGCGAACGGATCGGCGCGCTGATCCCGAGCCAATCGCGCACCGCGGCGACTTCGCCAAAAGGAACGCCGGTCTGCGCCATGCCGAACGGTCCCGGATTCATCCCAAGAAAAAGAACGCGTTTCGGCCCCGCAGCGTAGCGGCGCAGATACGCTTCATGCGCGGTCCACGCGTAATCGAGCGGGTTGTAAACATGCGCGACCGGCGCCGCAAAACGCAGGCGATCGACCGCGTCGCGCAAGATATGCGCGGCTTCGATCACGCGCGCGGCGGTGGCGGATTCTGTTCGTCGTGTGGCCAAAGTCTGCTCTCCTTCCGGTGATGATCGACGCGTCCGGTGAGGACATCCAGCGCTGGAGCAAAGCGACCGCTGACCTCCTCGCGGAATATCTCGGCGGCCTGCGTGAGCGCCCGGTCTACCCGCAGACTTCCGCGCGCGCGATCCGCGATCAACTCGAACCGACGCTGCCGCAAGAAGGCGTCGCTTTCGAGGAGCTGCTCGCGACCTTCCGCGAGGTCATCATTCCGCTCAGCCGGCAGAACGGGCACCCGCGGATGTTTGGCTATGTGCAGTCGCCCGGCGTCGCGCTCGCGGCCTATGCCGACCTGCTCGCTTCGACGCTAAACGCGAACCTGACCGCGTGGCGTTCGGCGCCCGCGCCAGTCGAACTGGAGCGGCTCACCATCGACTGGATCCGTCAGATCCTGGGCTTTGCGGAAGGAACGAGCGGCCTCTTCGTGAGCGGCGGCTCGATGGCAAACCTCGCGGCGCTCGCTACCGCACGACAGGTTCACCAAGCATCCGGCCGGAAGCTGCGGCTCTACGCTTCGACCGAGACGCATCACTCGATCGAGAAAGCCGCCGCCCTCCTCGGTCTCGGCCGCGAGAATGTGCGCGCCATCGCGGTGGACGATCGGTTCCAGATCCGGCCCGACGATCTGGTCGCGCAAATCACGGCCGATCTGGCCGCGGGCCATCTGCCGTTTTGCGTGGTCGGCAATGCGGGCACGGTCAACACCGGCGCGTGCGATCCGTTGCCGGAGCTGCGCGAGATCGCGGACCGCTTCGGTCTCTGCCTCCACGTTGATGCGAGCTACGGGGGCTTTGCCATTCTTGCGGAATCCGCGCGGGCGCGGCTCTCCGGGATCGCGCTGGCCGATTCAGTTTCGCTCGACCCACACAAGTGGCTCTACCTCCCGGTGGATTGCGGCTGCGTCCTCTATCGCGATCCGGCGCAGGCGCGCGCGACCTTCGCGCAAGACGCGGCTTACACGCGCATCCTCGGGCAGGAAGTGGACGAATCATTCGCCTTCTGGGATTACGGCCCGGAACTCTCGCGTCGTTTCCGCGCCCTCAAAGTCTGGATGCTGCTGAAAGGCGTCGGCTTGCACTCGTTAGGCGCAGCGATCGAGAACGACCTCGCCTGCGCGCGTCATCTCGAAGCACTCGTGCAGGCGAGCGACGATTTCGAAATGCTCGCGCCAGTCGAGCTTTCCATCTTTTGCTTCCGCCATCGGCCGGTCGGACTGAGCGATGACAACGCGCTGAATGCCTGGAATGAGCGGCTGCTCATCGCCCTGCAGCGCGACGGCAGGTCCTATCTTTCGAACACCACGCTGCACGGGCGCTTCGCGCTGCGCGGCTGCGTCATGAATTACCGGACGACGCCGCGCGATCTCGAGATCCTGCTCGACGATCTGCGTCGCGTCGCTGCGCAGCTGCCGGCCTAGAAAAGATAACGGAGCGCGTCGCGCAGCTCCGAGTATTCGATCGGCTTCGTCAGGTGCGCGCTGAAGCCCGCCTCCTGCGAACGCCGCACGTCTTCTTCCATTCCATAACCAGAGACTGCGATGCCGCGGAGACCGTGGCGCTCGCGCAGCTGCATCATCAGGTCGTGCCCCGAACCATCAGGCAAACCGAGATCGCAGATGACCGCATCGAGCCCGCCGTTTGCCGCTGCAGCCTCCGCTGCTGCCAACCCGCCCGCGACACTGTCCGCCGAGATCACGGTGTGCCCGCCGCGTCCGAGGAGTCGCGCCATGACCGCCGCGGTCGGTGGATGATCTTCAACAAGGAGAAGACGGAGACCACGCAGTTCCTGCCCGGGCGCGAGCGAGGTGGAGGCTGCCTGCGGTGGAATAATGAGCGGGCCGAGGCAGACCGTGAAGGTGGCTCCGCGTCCCGCGCCCGCGCTTTCCGCGACAATCTGCCCGCCGTGCAGGTCCACGATTGCTTTCGAGATCGCGAGGCCGAGGCCGAGGCCGCCAAAACGGTGATCGTTCCGCCATTCGCCCTGCTCGAATTTATTAAAGAGAGTCGGCAAGACATCGGTCGCGATGCCGATGCCGGTATCGGAAACTTCGAGCGTCCAATGCTGCGCTGCATCGCGGCGTGTGCGGACAACGACCTCGCCGCCGGAGGCTGTGAACTTGACCGCGTTGCGGAGCAGATTCCAAAAGACCTGCGCGAGGCGCGTGCGATCGCCCATGATCCAGGCAGCGGCGGGATCGATCTCGTCGCGCAGAGTGAGCGAACGCGCCGCGGCGTCGTCGCGCACGATGTCGATCGCATCGTGCAGAGTGCTTTGCAGGTCGCACGGTTCCGTCCGCAGGCCGAGCCGGCCGCGCGTAATCCGCGTCAGGTCGAGCAGGTCATCGATCAGGCGCGATTCGAGCCGGACATTGCGCCGCATCATCCGCAGGCGTTCCCGCACCTCATCGGGCAACGAGCGATCGTCGCACATCTCCTCGGCCGCCATCAGCACCGGCGTGAGGGGGGTGCGCAACTCATGCGAAAGCGCGGCGAGGAATTCGTCCTTCGCGTTATTCGCGTGTTCAGCCGCTTCTTTCGCCGCGCTCAAGGCTTCGGCCGCATCGCGCTGCTCGGTGATGTCGGTATTGGTGCCGAACCAGCCGACGACCTGTCCCGCTTCGTCTTTCCGCGGCAAGGCGCGGGAAAGAAACCAGCGCCATTCCCCGCTCGCACTGCGCAACGGGAAAGTATCCTCCCATGCCGAGCTATCCGCGATCGCACGCCGGAAATGATCGACCACCCGGCCGATATGATCGGGATGGTGCACCTGTTTCCAGTGCTCGGAGCGCATGTCTTCAAGCGTGGTGCCGGTGTATTCGAACCACCGTTTGTTGTACCAAACCACCTTGCCCGCGGCGTCGGTCATCCAAGCGAGCTGCGAGATGTTTTCCGCCAGGACATGGAAGCGTTCCTCCTGTTCGCGCACGGCCGCATCCGCACGCATCCGGCGTTCATCCGTCGCCCGCAGGACAAGGGCCGCGACCGAGAGCAACGCGGCCAGCACCGCCAGCCCGAGGAAGATCGCGACCGCGAGCGCGTCGTGCGCATCGTAGGCATGCACGCGCTCGCCACGTTCGACGAACCAGCCGACTCCGAGGAAGAGCGCGACCGCTGCGGGCCCGACCCAGCGCAGCAGGACGCCGCTGGCGTCGTCGGCGAGAAACATACGCAACGGCTGCCGCTCCGGCCGCGCGAGGACGATACCGCCACAGAGAGCCAACTCCGTCAGCGCGGTGTGAAGCAGGATATTGGTCGAGCCCAGGATGCCAGTGAAACGCCCCAAACCGATCGCATAACCGACGAAGGCCGCGAGGAGCGGCAACGCACCCACGATCGCCAGCGCGGGCGCGAAGCTGACGGAGCGGCGCCCGACGCGCACGCGGAACTCAAGCAAGGCGAGGCCGAGACCAGCGAGGAAAATTGTGATCGCGGCGTTCAAGCTCATCCGGCCCGGATTCGAGACAAAAACGGCGGCCGCGTCATTGCCCTGCGCCCGGATCAGCTCGTCGATGTGCAGATTCCAGCCGGTCAGGTATTCGAGGCTCGTTAGTCCACCGATCAACGCCGCGAGGATGCCGCCGCCGATGGCCAGGGTGCGACGGAGCGTGGAAGGTTGCCGTTCCCGCCAAAGCCAAAGCGAAGCACCGCCAAGGGTGAGCGCGAGGGCTGCGTTGCAACGCATCAAGATGAGCGGGCCGTGGTCGAGCCGAACGAGCCAGACGATCAGATTGCTCCCCGCGACGAACAGAACAAGAATCGCGAAGGAGGTGTGCAGGAACCGGCAGATCCGCCCGCTGCCCGATCCGGCACGCGATGAGGATGGTTGGCTAATGCGCGGGCCCTTCACTTCTCCAACTTCGTTCGAGACCGCGCGGGGGATGCGGCGGGGGTAACATGGGAGCGATCAAACCGCGGCGCGAGAACAACATTTGACGCGAGCGTTTGCTCTCTAGAGAGCGCCCGCGGTGCTGCCCAGGGTGACGTTTTCCACCGTCACTGACGGCGGCTGCGCGAGCGCGAAACGGACAGCCTCCGCGATCTGCGCCGCGGCCATCATCTTCTCCCGCGGCCATTCTCCCGCGACGCCGCTCCAGATCTCAGTATCGGTCGCGGCGGGATAAATGTTGATCACGCGGATGCCGCGCGGGCGCAGCTCGGCCCGGACCGCTTGCGTGAAACCCTCGAGCGCAAACTTGCTCGCGCAGTAGCTGCTCCAGCCGGGGAACCCGGCCTTGGCCGCGATCGAGAGGATATTCACGATGCTGCCGCCATCGGGCAGGACCGGCGCCAGCTTTTGCGTGAGGAGAAACGGCGCGGTCACGTTGACCTCCATCGTCCGCTGCCATTCGCCTAACGAGAGGTCACCGAGCGGCTTCACCGTGGCGAGACCGGCGTTGTTGATTAAAACATCGAGCGGCTCGCGCGCGACCGCTTCCGCCATGCGCGTGGTCGCCGCCGCATCGGCGAGGTCACAGAGCACGATCTCCGCACTCGCGCCGCGCGCTTCAACCGCCTGCTTCGTTTCCGCGAGAGCGCCTTCGTCGCGGCCGTGCAGGAGAAGCCGCGCTTCCGGCGCCGCCAGCGCTTCGGCGATGGCTCGCCCAATGCCGCGGCTCGCGCCGGTAATCAGGATGCGTGTCACGCCGGATCCTTCCGCAGGGTGAAACGGTTGTTCGTCGTCTCCCAAAGCCGGAGCCGGACGAGGCGCTGCTCGAGGTGCGAATTCATCCGCTCCCAAAGCGTCTGCACGATATTTTCGCCGGTCGAGGGCCGTTGCCGGAACTCCTCCGTCTCGAGATCCAGATGCCGGTTGTGCCAGTCGGCCACCGAGGCGCGCATGCCGTTTTGAAGCGCGGTAAAATCGAAGAGCGTGCCGCTCCGTTCGTCCAGCTGTCCACCCACCGTCGCCTCGGCCAAGTAAAGATGGCCATGCCCGCGCGGGTTGTTGCACTTGCCGTACATGCTCGCGTTCTGCTCCGCCGAGTACTCGTAACTCTGCAGCCGATGGACCGCGCTGAAAGGCACCTGCATCGCGAGGAGACGTGCGCCGGTCGCGTCATACTCCGCAAAGAAATCAGCCCGCTCATGGAGCCGCACGCGCTGCAACGGCAGGGTAGCTGAGGCGCGCTCGAAAATGTAGGCGGCGATCGTCTCGGTCGTCATCGGTCGGTCGCGCAGCGCGCTGACCTCCGCGTTCAGGTTGCGATGATCGAGTTCCGCGGTGAGCGAACGAATCGTTGTCTCGAGCGCATCCTGCCTAACGAGTGGTTCAAACGTGTGTTTTGCGCGCAGGGTGAGCCGGACGCCGTAGTCGTGGCCATGCCCGAAGGGAGAAGCGGCCTGGCCGAAAAGCTCTTCGTTTTCCTCTGCGGAAAGATGGGGCGAGCGGGTCGTGCGCGCGGCACTGAAACGGAAGTCGCAGTTCGCCTCCACCAGGCCATTGGTAAAAGCAGTCGCCCCTCGCTGCGGTGTTTCTTCCAGATAGACGGCGGTCAATTCCGCGCCCGAGCCATGGAAGAGCGGCGCCACATCCACGGCCAGTTGCTGCGCAACGTTCTCAGGCGTAGGCACGACCTCGGCAAAGCTGGCGTTGTCCTCGTTCAGAAAACGATGGTCATAACGGTCGTCGATCACCGCGCCGGCGCGCTGCTTGATCTCGCTGATGTTCATCAGCATCCCGGTTGCGGGGTCGACGCGGCCAGTGAAGACAAACCACACCACGTAATTGCGCCCCGCACCGTAGCGCGCGCTTGTTTCCTCGCCGAAAACGGCACGGTTTTCGGCTGCGCTCCAAGCGGCGCGGTGAAGGCGGCGCGACGCGGAAAACTCCAGCCGCTTGCTGACGGTCAAGAACATGAACGCCGGCCCGTTTACCGCTGCAGGAGCGAGAAAAACTCGGAGCGGGTGCGGGCGTCGTCCTTGAACGAGCCGAGGAGATGCGAGGTGATCATGAACGAGTTCTGCTTCTCCACCCCGCGCATCATCATGCAGAGGTGCTTCGCCTCGATCACGACCGCGACGCCATCGGGATGGAGCGTCTCCATCAAGGCGTCCGCGATCTGCGTCGTGAGTTGCTCCTGGATTTGCAGCCGCCGCGCGAAGACATCGACGATGCGCGCGACCTTAGAGAGCCCGATCACTTTTCCATTCGGGATGTAAGCGACGTGCGCCTTGCCGGTAAACGGCAGGAGGTGATGCTCGCACATCGAATAGAGCTCGATGTCTTTCACGAGCACGATTTCGCTCGCGGCAGAATCGAAGATCGCGCCATTAACGATCTCCGCCACGCTCTGCCGGTAGCCCTGGGTGAGAAACTCAAACGAGCGCGCGGCGCGCGAGGGCGTCTTGACCAAGCCCTGCCGCGCCGGGTCTTCACCAACCGCCACGAGCAGTTGGTGGAAGGACTCGGTGAGCCGTTCCAGTCCCTGCGCCGAAATGCGATTCGGCAGGCGCGTCAGCCGCTCACTGGTTTCGAGATCTGGCTCGGCGTCGTGCTTCAAAACGGGCGTCGCTTAATCAAGCCAGCTCAGCGGATACTTCTCGTCGTCGAGCGCGAGAGCCTGTTCGGTCAGCTCGAGGGTATGCTCGGTGTCGAACATCACCGCGAGCTCCTCCGTGCGGACCGCGTCCTTGCTCGCCATGATCGTGCCCGGATGCGGACCATGCGGGATGCCGCGCGGGTGCAGCGTCATCGAGCCGGCTTCGATCCCTTTGCGGGAACCGAAATTGCCGCGCACGTAGAAGAGCACTTCATCGGCCTCGACGTTGTCATGCACCCACGGGATCTTGACCGCCTCGGGGTGATAATCGAGCAACCGCGGGGCGAAAGTGCAAACGACGTAGCCCTTGATCTCGAAGGTCTGATGGATCGGCGGCGGCTGATGGACCGTGCCGGTGATCGGCTCGAAGTCCTGCGCATTGAAAGTGAACGGATAAACGAAGCCGTCCCAACCCACGACGTCGAAGGGATGGTGCGCATGGACGACACGCGTCCAGCGCGGGCCGTCTT
>JBKJKL010000448.1:0-3415 GCA_046597485.1 Chthoniobacterales bacterium | reverse complement strand
CCACTGGCGCACCCGGTCGCGCACCTCGCTCGCGCTCTGCTTGAACGGGAGCAGACTTTCCGGGCTGATCGGCGCCTTGATTTCGTCATAAGGGACGAGGGCAGGGGAGCCGCAGAAATCACAGTTCTGCGCCACTCGCTCCGGCTTAAAGACCGAGATCGCCTGGCAGCTCTGACACTTCACCGAGCGCGTCGCCGTTTGCCAGCCCCGCGCGTTGTCCGGGATGCGCTGCAGCGCTTCGACCAAGTCATGCTCCCGCACGCTGCGCGCATCCGTCCCCGGCTGCATCGGCGAGATCGTCCCGCAAAACGGGCAGACCAGCGCCTGCTTCGCCGCCGACCATTCCGCCGCGCCCCCGCAGGCCGGACACTCGAAACGCTCCCGCGCCGTGACTTCACTCATGTCGCACGCGCGACTACTTCACGCCGGCACGCCGTTTGTCCACCTCCGTTGAAGACGCGGAACTTGGCCGGCCTCAGTATGATCAAGCAGCGGGCGCTGTGATTGATTGAACCGCGCCTCACCATCTCCCGCCGGCCGCGCGCCGATCGCCTGCTACGGAATGAACTGCCCGGACTGTCCACGCACGATCGTCGCGTCGCCAGAATTCACGGAGCCATCGACGTTGTAGTCGGAGCGGAAGTTAGTTGCGTCGGTTGCTTGCCCGGAACGATTACGCGTGATCGTCGCATCGGCCGAATTCACCGCGGCGTCGCCATTCGAGTCGCCGACGAGCAGGCCCATCGTGGTCGCGACGGAGCTGCGGTTGCCTAACGAGTCAGCCAGATTGATCAGAGTGAGGGTGAGACGCTGGGCGTTGGTCACGCCGGTGAGGTTGACGAGGTATTGATGCGGATCGCTCCCGATCCCGCCCGAGCTGATGCTGCCGGTGCCGCTGGTGATCACGGGGGTGCCGGCGCTGTTGAGGAGATTGTTGAAGGTGAAAACAATCGTGTGTATGCCGTTCGCTCCGCCGGTGCGGCATTCGACGCCAGGATTTCCGCCTAACGGGAGGTCGATGTCAAAGGCACCGGCGGCGCCGTGGGTTTTGGTGGAAACGGCGCTGAGCAATTGCAAGGGCGTGGGCGCGGTGGCGGCGAATTCGAACGCTCCGATATCGCTCTGGCCGACGCGCGAATAGCCGCGCTGATCGCGCGACGGTGCGAGAGCGTCGTTGCCGGAGTCGAGCGCGAGGCTGCCGCTGAGGAGGGCGTGGGTGCTGGTTGGGCCGCCATTATTTCCGAGCACAGGATCGAGCTTCGGATCGGCCACGCCGACAAAGTCGTTGTTCACGCCGTTGGTGAATCCGCTGCCGCCGCTGGCGTTGCCGATGAGATTGTGGCCGTCGGAAACAAAGATGCCGTTGATGTCCGGGCCACTCGGGGAGGTGTTCAAGGCCATGATGGTGTTGGCCACGTGGATGGTGCCGCCATTCAAATTGCGAATGCCGCCGCCGAGGTCGCCGGAGTTCGCGGCGATGGTGCTGTTCACGACCGTCACGATCCCGGCGTTGTTGAACATGGCGCCGCCGCTGTCGCTGGTGCCGCCAGGACCGATCGCGGTGTTGCCGGAGAGAGTGCTGTTGCGAATCGTGATCGTCCCGCCGCTGTTGAAAATACCGCCGCCGCTGCCTGCGCCCACATTGCTGCTGACGCTGTTGCCAGAGATCGTGCTGTCCGTGATCAAGACGGTGCCGAAATTAAAGAGGCCGCCGCCGTTGCCGCTGCTGTTGGCGATGTTTCCAGTCAGCGCGATGCGCGAGAGCGTGAGTGAGCCGGCGTTGTTGATGCCGCCGCCGGACTGCGCAGGCGTGTTGCCATTCGAGATGGTGAGATCGGAGATCGATGCGACCGCACCGCTACTGACGGTGAAGATGCGATAATTTCCGCCGCTGTTTCGACGCACCGTCAGGAGATTGGCGCCCGGTCCTTCGAGCGAGATGTTGGAGGCGATGTTGGGCAACGCGCCCGTCAACTGGATCTGCCCGGTCACGCTCGGGAGGAACTCGATTCGCACGATGTCGGCTGCAGTCGTGTTCGCGATTGTGAGCGCTTCGCGCAAGGTGCAGTCCGCGGCGTTGCAGACGCCATCGTTATGATCATCGGCGGTGGTGACGATGAAGGTGATGGGATCGCAGGTCAGCTTTTGGTTATCGGTGGTGCCGGTAAAGAACAACTGGGTCGGGGAGCGGCCGCCGAGCACGTACAAGCTGGCCCCGAGCACGGCGGCGGGAGACCGGGTGCGCGGCAACGGCAAATCGGCAAGGCTCATCCAAGTGTTAGTGGGTGCGTCCCAGCGCACGACAGACGGGCTGATGCTGTTGGCGTTAGAACCACCGACGTAGCCGCCTGCGAGCACCGGTGCGCCATTATAGCGAGCAGAGGCGCTGCCCCAGCGGGCCACGGGCAGGTCAGCGATCGCGGCGTCGGACCAGGAATTTGTCCCAGGATCGTAGCGGTAGGTCTTGGCTGAGGGGATGGCGTCGTTGGCCGTTCCGCCCGCCGTGTAAACAAAACCATTCTGCGCAAACGCGGCAAGGAAACCGAGGCTCAACGGATAACTGGCCCCGGCGGACCAGGTATTGGTGGCGACGTTGTAGACCTCCACCCCATTCGTGGCATCGGAGTTGATGGTAGGACCGAAGCCGCCAATTTTGTAGATTTTGCCGTTCAGAAAAGCCACCGCGCTGAAGGCAGTGGCTACGCTAGAGGAAGCGAGGGTGGTGTAGGTGTCGGTCGCCGGATTGTAGCGATAGAAAAGATTACGATACGTATTTCCGTCGAAACCGCCGACGAGATAAATAGACGTTCCATCGGTAACGACTCCCGTGCCTTCTAAAGCCACCGGAACTGGCGCGATCGGGCTCCAGCTGACGCCGTCGAACTTGTAGGCGTTGCTAACCTGGTGCTCGTTGGAAACGCCACCAAAGCTGTAGAGCACCGTGCCGACAGTGGCGGCGCCGTTATCCAAAACGGGAATCGGGTAAGGGGTGGCGGAGTTCCAGTTACAGTTTGGCCCCGGTGGCGGAGGCGGTGGCGGAGCGGGAACGGCGGTGAGGTTGAGGTCGATATTTCCTGCGCCGTCGTAGGCGAAGGTGCCGCTGAATCCTGCGGTGCTGATCGTCCACGTGCCTGCAGTGCCCGGGTCGCCCGCCAGGCCCCTGATGATGTTGTCGTAGATTCCCACCGCGGCGCCGGCGTTGATAAAATTGAAAGCAAGATTCGCCGGGAAACTCCAGGTGCCAGCCGACCGAGCTATGGTGGAATGAGAGCCGGAAGGACCCAGCACCAGCTGCGCCTTTGCGCCGGAGGCCAGGGTTACACTATTCGAAATGAAAAGGGTGGCGTTGACTGCGCTTCCGTTTCCCCCGAGCAGGGTGCCGTTTGCGTTGATGGTAACGGGGCCCGAAACGCCA
>JBKJKL010000411.1:0-3693 GCA_046597485.1 Chthoniobacterales bacterium | reverse complement strand
ATGAAGTTCGGGACCACGTAAACTTCCCGAATGTGCGGCTCTTGGAAAAGGTAGAGCGCGTCGCGCAGGCTCGGTTCCTCTTTCCAAAAACAGCAGGCCACCTCGGCAAAGATTTTTCGCCGCCTAATCTCGGCCGCATGCTCGAGGCTCGGCCCGCTTGAGTCCGCGTTCACGGTCGAGCCGTGGCCCGCGATCAACAAAGCCGCGCTGCTGTAATCAGGCCTCATTCTCTAGGACATAAGACCAGCTTTGCGGCCCTGTCACGGTGTTGCACGAAATCCGCCGCCCGCGCCTAACGACTAGTCCGATGTGTCCGACTGCTCCTCGTCCGCCGGCGTCGGGGCGGGCTGGGCGCGCCTTCTCCGGTTTCCGGTGTCCGATTTGTAGATGTCCTTGAAGATCTTCCCGATCATCGGCGCCGCGGCGCTGCCGCCGTGCACCGTTGAGCCGACCTCACCCTCATAGAGCGCGGCAAAGGCAAAAGCCGGCGATTTCGCCGGCAGGAACCCCGCGAACCAGGCCGCGGTTCGTTCCTTCTTCTTCGGCCCCCACTGCGCGGTGCCCGTCTTGCCCGCCACTTCCACCGTCTCCAGACCCGCCTGGTGCGCGGTCCCGCCGGCCGCGTAGACCACATCCACCATCGCCTCGTGCAATTGCTCCATGGTACTGTTCGAGATGTTTAGGTCGCGCTTTTGCCGCACCTGGTAAGCGGTCACGATTTCGTTGTCGAGCGTCTGCACCTGCTGCACGAGACGCGTTTGCAGAAAGCGGCCGCCGTTCGCCACCATCGCCATCGCCTGCGCCATTTGCAGCGGCGTCACCTCGAGATCGCCCTGCCCGATCGAGAGATTCGCGATATCGCCATTCAGGATTTTCCTCCCGTGCGTTTGCTTCATGTATTGGTCGTTAGGCACGCGCCCCTCCACTTCGCCGCGCAATGGAATTCCAGCCTTCGCGCCAAAGCCCATCTTCTGCGCCCAGTCGAGGATCGGTTCCGCGCCCGTCTTGATCCCGACTTGGTAGAACCAGGTGTCGCACGACTCCGTCAGCGCCTCGACAAAGTTGAGCGTCCCCCGCTCCGTTTTCTTCCAGTTGTGGAAGGTGGTGTTGCCGATCTGCACCGCGGGCGGGCAGTCGTATTCCTCTGTCGGATAAACCGCGCCACTCTCGAGCGCGGCAATGCCCACCGTCACCTTGAAGACTGAGCCCGGCGGATAAGAGGAACGAAAAGCGCGCGGCAAGAGCGGGATGTTCGGATCGTCCTGCAGTTCCTTGAATTTCTCGGTCGAGATATTCGGGATAAAGGCGTTCGGGTTAAAGGTCGGCCACGAGGCCATCGCGAGAATGTCGCCCGTGTTCGGATCGATAATCACGATTGCACCGCGTTTCGCTTTTGCCTCCAGCGCCTTCTCCGCCAGCTCCTGCAATTTTAGATCGAGCGTGGTGACCACAGTGTAGCCCGGCACCGGCGGGGTCAGGACACGCTCGGAAGTTTTCCGGCCGTCCTTATCGAAGGTCATCTTGTACTCGCCGCGCTGGCCGCCGAGCATGGTGTTGAAAGTTTGCTCGAGGCCTTCGCGGCCCTCCGTGTCCGGCCAAAGCACTTCGTGATTATCGATCACGCCATCCGGATTCCGTCCGGTGCGACCAGTGAACCCGATGATATGTCCGGCGAGGCGGCCGTTCGGATAAACGCGGATGTAGATCGCGCGCAGCAGCATCCCGTCGGGCAGTTTCTTCTTGAGCTGGTCGTGCTGCTCTTCGCTCAGGTTCGTCGCGATCTCGAGCGGGAGGACGCCACGGTTGTGATAATGCCGCAGGATGAGCTCGTTCGAGGCGTTCAGCTTTCGGTTCAAGAGCTTCTCCGCGGCCGCGATCTTCTCTTTCGTGTAATCAAGCGCCTGCTTGTCGGAAAAATCGAGTGGCGTCGGGAAGGAGACCGCGAGGTTGTAGCTCAGCTTATTCTGCGCGAGCGGCGCCCCGTTCCGGTCCACGATCTGGCCACGCGGCGCCGGAATATCCAGCACGTAAGCGCGCGCTTTTTTCTGCGTTTCGTAGGTCGGCACGATCATCTCGTCACCCGTCGCCGCCGGAGCGGGAGTGGAGGCAGGTTGCTGCGCCAAACCCGATATCCCGAGGGCGGCGACGGCGCAGCTGATGAGCAGAAGCTGTTTCACGTGGTCGGAACTGATAGCGGCGACTCAGTGCCGCTGCAAAAACCGGTGCACATCCTCCGCCAACTTCGGTCCGATTCCCTCCGTCTGCGCGATGTCTTCCACGCTCGCTTTCCGGAGCCGGTCGACCGAGCCGAATTTCTGCAGGAGCAGCTTCTTCCGATTCTCGCTCACGCCCGGGCAGTCATCGAGGATGCTCTCCGCGATCCGCTTTTTCATGAGCAACTGGTGATACGTATTCGCGAAGCGATGCGCTTCGTCGCGGATGCGTTGGAGCAGGCGAAGCGCGCCGGAGTCGCGCGATAGCTGCAACGGGAGCGCTCGCCCAGGCCGATAGATTTCCTCGAACTCCTTCGCCAATCCGATGATCGGCAGATCGTGCAGACCGAGCCGCTGCAGCTCACGGCAGGCGGAGGAAAGTTGTCCCTTCCCGCCGTCGACGATGATCAGATTCGGCAACCGCACCGCGACGAACGCCGCACCACCACCCTCCCGTTCAACGTCGGACGTTGGACGTTCGACGTTGGACGTTTCCCCTTCCAGCCGTCGCAGCCCCTCGACCGCCTCCTCCTGAGAAAACTCAGCCACCTCCGGATTCTGCTCCCGCGCCTGTAACAGTACCCGCGCATAACGCCGCCGCACCACTTCCGCCATGCTGGCGAAGTCATCCTGTCCCTGGACCGTCCGGATGCGGTAGCGGCGGTAGTTGTCCTTGTCCGGCACGCCATTGCGGAAGCAAACCATCGAGGCCACCACGTGCGTGGTCGAGATATTCGAAATGTCGAAACACTCCATCACCGCCGGGTCGCTCGTGAGCTGGAGCGCGTCGCGCAGCTCGAGCACATCCTTCTCCGGGTCGATCGTGCTCGGCAAAGTGTGACGCGTAAAACGGCGCGTCGCGCGCGTCGTGCGGCGCAGATCTTCCACCATGTTCCGCAGCTCGGCAGCCTTCTCGAAGTCGAGTTTCTCGGCTGCTTTCCGCATCTCGTCTTCGAGCAGATTGATCATCTCGCGCGAGTGTCCCTCGAGAAATTCGCACGCCTCGCCCACGCGCTGCCGGTATTGCTCCGGGGTTGTCTCGCTCAGCCGCACCGGCACCTGATAGGTGGATGATTTCAGCTCGCGCGGCGTCGGCGAGCCGCGCCCGAAGGTGAGCACGCCGAATTTCTTCCGCATGAAATTCAAAGTCTGCCGCAGCGCGCCAGCATGAGCATACGGGCCGAAGTAACGCGCGTTGTCGTCCTTCTTGAAGCGCGCCAAACGGAAGCGCGGCCAATCTTCCTTCGGGTCCACTTTGACGAGGAGAAAGCGTTTATCGTCGCGGAAGGAGATGTTGTAGCGCGGGCGGAATTCCTTGATCAGCTTCCCCTCGAGCAGGAGCGACTCCGCTTCGCTCGCCACCGTGTGCGTCTCGAAATCCCAGACCGCCGCGAGCATGGCGCGCGTCTTCAGGTCGGCCTGCGAGAGCTTCGAAGGCATGAAGTAGGAGCCGACGCGCTTCCGCAAATCGCGCGCCTTC
>JBKJKL010000307.1:0-3453 GCA_046597485.1 Chthoniobacterales bacterium | reverse complement strand
CGACGATTGCCCGTTCGCTGATCTGCCGTCGAAGCAGGGCGGCGCGTGGGTGCGGGGGATCACGCCGTCGATGATGCAACGCGTGCACTGGGTCGCGCCGGTCTTTGTCTGCCAGGTGAAATTCGCCGAATGGACGCGCGACGCGAAGCTGCGGCAGCCGGTCTTCCTCGGCCTGCGCGAAGACAAGGCGGCGCGGGAAGTGACGCGCGAGGTTTGAGTGCGCGCGCTTGGCACCTGTGCGTCCGCGAGGGATAGTCAGCGCATGAAGATGAAGGTCGTCGTTACGCCCAAGGCCGCGGTGCTTGATCCGCAAGGCGCCGCCGTGTGTGAAGCCATGCAGCATCTCGGGATGCCCGAAGTGCGCAGTGTGCGCATCGGAAAGTATCTCGAGATCGAGGTCGACGGCGACCCGGCCGCGCTTGAGTCAAAGCTGCACCAACTCTGCCACGACCTTCTCTCGAATCCGGTGATCGAGGATTATCAGCTCAGCCGCGCTGAGGCTAATTCGTGAAGTTTGCCGTCGTCCAGTTTCCCGGGTCGAACTGCGACCAGGATTGCGTCGGCGCGATCGATGGCCTCGATGGCGCGCAGGCCGAACTGGTCTGGCACAAGGAGACGTCGCTGGCGGATTACGATGCGATCGTGCTCCCGGGCGGTTTTTCCTACGGCGACTATCTGCGCTGCGGCGCGATCGCGCGCTTCTCGCCCATCATGCGCGCCGTGGTCGAGGAAGCGGCGGCCGGTAAGCTGGTTATCGGCACCTGCAACGGCTTCCAGATTCTCTGCGAAGCGGGCCTCCTACCCGGAGCGCTGGTGCGGAATCGCTCGCTTCATTTCATCTGCGAGATGGTGACGATGCGCGTGGAGGTGGCGGATACGCCTTTCACCACCGGGCTGGCGAAGGGCACGCTTCTCCGCATCCCGATCGCGCACGGGGAGGGCAGCTTCTTTACTGATCCCGCGACGCTGCGGGCGTTGAATGACCACCAGCAAGTGCTGATGCGCTACGTGAACGCGGCTGGCGACGCGGCCGCGGAGGCGAACCCGAACGGTTCGCTCGAGAACATCGCTGGGATCTGTAACCGCGCCGGTAATGTCTTCGGACTAATGCCGCATCCGGATCGGGCCTGCGACGAGCGGCTCGGCAGTGGGGACGGTCGCCGGGTTTTCGAGTCGATGATGGGCTGGGTCGAGCGTCATCAGGCTCATGTGGCCTAGAATCCCGGCGTGAAAGTGTCGCGCTTTGCGTGTCCAAAATGGACACAAGTGTAACTATGTTGACACTTTTCCGCGAGCGTTGCAGGCGCTTCCCTCGTAGAAGCGCGAAGGCACCTCGATTGCTAAAGATATGGCAACAACATCACTCCTTATGCTCCTACAAAAAACTCTGCACATGAGTCAGTCGCTTCCGGAATGCAAAGCTCGCCTCTCGAGCATTCAATCCTATCGGCGGCAATTCGTGATGGTGACGAAGGCGACCGTGACTTCGTCCAAGACAGTCGACTTTAGCTTCCGTGGCCCGCTCGGGTTTGAAGCGCGGACGGTGCTGCTCTCAGCCGATACCGACGAGGCGAATCAATTGGCGTTCGAATCGAGTGGGGGGAATATCGACGTGATGGGCATCATCGATTTCACGCAGATTAACTCGAACTGCACGGAGGTGAATCTGGCCGTGCACTACGAG
Source organism: Chthoniobacterales bacterium (assembly GCA_046597485.1). Classification (GTDB taxonomy): domain Bacteria; phylum Verrucomicrobiota; class Verrucomicrobiia; order Chthoniobacterales; family UBA10450; genus JACCTI01. Next base: position 1,769 of record JBKJKL010000307.1, on the reverse strand, counting down.
ATCAAGAACAAGCTTTTCGCCTGGCTCGACAGGAAATTCCGTTTCGTCGATGCTTTCGTGACCTCGGAGCTCCGCAGCATCCGCGCGCACTTCGAAGGAATCGCCGCGCCCACGACCGAGCGCACTACTGCGCTAGTGCCCAGCTTCGAGCCTGTCACGGCTTAATTTTAGGTTAGGATAGGATCAAGGAGAAGAGCGCGAGGTGAAAACCCCGCGCTCTTTTCGTGTCCCGTTCCCCTAGCGGGCAACGATGCGGACGGCGCGCTTTTTGTCGAGTCGAAGAATTTGGCCCGGCTCGAGCGCGAGCGCTGCCTTTGGGTCGCTCACCTTTGCACCGTCGAGTTGGACGCTCCCTTGCTCGATCAAACGGCGTGCGTCGCCCCGGGATTTCGTAATCTGGAAAGCCTTCTCATAAGCGGCGGCCACGACTGTCACAGCATCTGACGGTTCGGTGCTGAAAGTCGGAAGGTCAGCGTCGGCGAGCCGCTTTTCGCTGAATCGCGCACTCCAGCCATCGGCAGCTTTTTTCGCCTCCTCCGCGGAGTGATAAGTCGTGACGATCTCGCCACCGAGCTGCTTTTTCGCCTCCAGCGGATGCGTCGTCGCGGGAAGGGGACGGAAAAGGAGTAACTCGTAGTAGCGAGCCATTAGCTCGTCGGAGATGCTCATGATTTTCCCGAACATTTCGCCGGGGGCGTCGTTCACGCCGATGTAATTACAGAGGCTTTTGCTCATCTTCTTTACCCCATCAAGCCCCTCGAGGATCGGCAGGACGAAGACGATCTGCGGCGCGAGCCCGCGCGCCTTCTGCAGGTCGCGGCCGACGAGGATATTGAAAAGCTGATCGGTCCCGCCCAACTCCACATCGGCCTCGATCATGACCGAGTCCCAGCCCTGCATGATCGGATATTGAATCTCGTGCGCGTGGATCGGATGACCCGCGTCGAGCCGGGCGCGGAAGTCCTCCCGTTGCAAAATCTGTTGCAGGGTGACGAGGCTGTTCAGTCGCATCACTTCATCGAACCGCATCTTGCCGAACCATTCGCCGTTGAAGACCACCCGTGTCCGCGCCGGGTTAAGCACTTTGAAAGCCTGCTCGCGGTAGGTCTCGGCGTTGGCCAGCACCTCATCGCGCGAAAGCTGCGGGCGGGTCACGGAGCGGCCGCTCGGGTCTCCGATCATCGCGGTGTAATCGCCGATGATCAGGATGGCCTCGTGCCCGAGATCCTGGAATTGGCGCAGCTTCCGCAACGCGATGGTGTGGCCGAGGTGAAGATCGGGCGAGGTCGGGTCAGCGCCCAGCTTGATCCGGAGCGGCCGGCCTAACGAGAGCTTCGCGAGCAGCTCCTCACGACTGATGATCTGGGCCGCGCCCTGCTCGAGTTGACGGAGAGCCTCCTTCGGTTCCATAAAACGCTGCCGCCGCCTCGCTGCGGCTAGTTGTTTTTGTTCAGGAGCTCGCGCACCTGGTCGATCGTCAGCGGACGATCCTGCGCGCTGATGGCCTTCTGGCTTTTGCCGCGGCCGAGAAACGGGCGCACGCCCGCGTAGTCATTCGTCTCGACCGCTCGCCGGTTCTCGCGCGCCGCGCCGGTCACATAGGCAGTCGTGGCATACGGCCGGTCGAGCCCGGTGAGCTGCGAGCGCGTGGTGATATTCATTTTCTGCACGGCGAAGCGCGACGAGTTCGTGCTGAATTCCTTCGCACGAAATTCCTTCGTGCCGGCGAACTGCTTCTCTGCGGACCGTTGCTTGAAGAAGAACCAGCG
>JBKJKL010000021.1:0-2543 GCA_046597485.1 Chthoniobacterales bacterium | reverse complement strand
CCTACCCACACTTTGAAAAACGGCACAGGGAACAAGAGGGCGGCGGCCCGGACAGTCTTTGCCATCATCTGGCTGACGGTGCGGGACAAGAACGCGCGCCTCGCTCCGCTTTTTTATACTCGACGAGGCGCGAAATTGGCCGAGATTTTCGTACGTTACTAAACCCCCTACCCCTATGAATAAAACCATCTATTTCGCAGCCCTCTCCCTCGCTCTCGCGGCGCTCCACGCGCAGGCAGCGGCTCCCGCCTCGGACAACGCCAGCAACCCTCCCTACCCGACCAGCGGCTGGGTGACGGGCAGCAACGGCGGGTCCGGCTTTGGCGCCTGGTCACTTACCACCACGGCGGCGAACATCGCCACCGGCGGGTTCTTCCTCGGCGACTCGGCGGGGAACGGAGGCACGGGCAACATCGGCAACCCAGCCTGGGGCATGTATGCGAACAGCGGCGACACCGCGCTCGCGAATCGCCCCTTCACCACTGGCGGGCCGAACAATCTCCCAGTGCTGGACGTCGGCCAGGTCTTCGCCGTCTCGCTGGATAATGGCAACGTCGACACGAATAGCTCGGTCGGCTTTAACCTCCTGAACAGCGCGGGGGCGGACCGACTGACTTTCGAGTTCATCGGCGGCGGCGTGAATTATGTCTACAACCTGGGGAACGGCGTGCCGGTGGATACCGGGGTTCCGTTTACGCGGGATGGTTTGCGCGTCTCGGTCGAGATCGGCGCCGCGAACGCCTTCACTCTCAGGATCACGCCCACGGGTGGCACCACGACCACGCTCACCGGGACGCTGACGGCGTCGGACATCGACCGGACGCAGCTTTTCAATAGCAATGCCGGCGCGGGCGGAGCAGCCGACGCGTTCTTTAACACCCTCGCGATCACGAGCAACGCGCCCACGGTCTCGGCCGCAGTCTCGCGCAAGAATCATGGCGGGACGGATTTCGATGTGCCGCTGCCGTTAACCATCCCGGCGGGAATCGAACCGCGACTGGGCGGGGCGACGAATGATTACACCATGGTGGTGACCTTCAGTGGGAACGTCACCGTGGGCGGAAGCCCGCAGGCGCAGGTCATCTCCGGCACCGGTACGGTGGGCAGCGGCGGCGTGGCCAATGGCGGCAACGTGACCGTGAGCGGCAGCACCGTGACCATCCCGCTGACGGGCGTCGTCTCGCAGCAGACCATCCAAGTGCGGCTCAACGGCGTGAACGGTTCCACCGCAATCACCATTCCGATGAGCGTGCTGGTGGGCGACGTGAGCGGAGACGGCGTGGTCAATGCATCTGATGTCACGATCACCCGCAGCCGTTCCGGGCAGGCCGTGACGGCGACGAACTTCCGGAGCGACTACAACGCGGACGGCTCCATCAACGCGGCCGATGCGACCACGGTGCGGTCGCGCTCCGGCAACTTCATCCCGTAAGGGAATCCCGCGGCTCCGCGGCGTGCGCTTCACAGTGAAGCGCGCGCTGTGGCAGCGGCGAAGTCGGTTTACTTCGCCACCGTCACCTCGGTCGTGACCGAGTTGGCGATGAAGCAGTTGTCGTGGGCGGCGTGGTGGATCTTGTCGAGCTCCTCGGCGGTCGGATGCTTTTCGCCGCCCCAGGTGATCTTCGGGTGCAACTCAACGCGAGTAATCGCCATCTTGCCCGCGGCGTTCTTCTCCATGTGGCCGACGGCCGCGTCTTCGTAAGAATCGACGACGAACTTCTGCTTACAGGCGATAGCGAGAAAGGTGAGCATGTGGCAGCTCGAGAGCGAAGCGACAAAGGCCTCCTCGGGATCGACGTTCGCCGGGTTGCCGAGGAAAGCGGGTGCGGCCGTGCCGGTCATGCTGTGGCCGCCATCAAAGGTCCAGGTATGATCGCGCGGATACTTTTGGTAGCTGAACTCGGCGTCGCCGCGTTCCCATCGAAGAGTGGCTGTGTGTTCGGACATCCGTCTCTCTAAACCGCGGCCCGCCGACTGCAACCGGATGACCTAACGCGCGAGCGCGGCGCGGACGTTCCAGTTTGCCTGCTCAAGGAGAACGCGTGCTTCCGCGGGCGGGCACGGACGCAACTCTGCGACGAGACGGACGGCGCGGTCGCGCAGCTTCGCGTTCGAGACGCTGACGTCGATCATGAGGTTTTCTTGCACTTTGCCGAGGCGGATCATCGCGCAACTGCTGAGAAGATTAAGGACGGCTTTCGTGGCGGTGCCGGCCTTCAAGCGGGTCGAGCCAGTGATGAGCTCGGGGCCGGTCGGGAGATCGATCGCGACGTCGAGCGAAAACGAGTCGTCCGCGATGCGAGAAGGATTGCAGGTGACGAAGATTGTCTGCGCGCCGAGCTCACGCGCGCGGTGGAGCGCGCCAAGGACAAAGGGTGTGCGTCCACTGGCGGCGATCCCGCAGACAACATCGCCCGTGCGCACGCCGCGCTCGACAACCGCGAGCGCACCGGTCTCGGGCTGATCCTCGATCCCCTCCACCGCGCTGTGCAGGGCGGGCGCGCCGCCGGCGATGATCCCCTGCACCAGCTCGGGCGGCGCAC
>JBKJKL010000266.1:0-3905 GCA_046597485.1 Chthoniobacterales bacterium | reverse complement strand
GTGATCGCGGATCGCTTCTTTGATTCGACGACCGTCTACCAGGGCGCGGCGCGCAAGCTCGATCCTGCGATCGTGGCGCAGCTCAACCGCTTCGCCGTCGGCGATAGCCTACCGGATCTGACGCTGGTCCTCGATTGCGATGTCGAGACGGCGCGGCGCCGGATGATGCGGCGGGTGCGTGCCGTCGCGGCGGTGCCGGACCGGATGGAACAGGAGCCGGTGGATTTCTACGAGCGTGTCTCGGCGGCCTATCGCGAGCTCGCAGCCCGCGAGACTGAGCGCATTCATTTGATCGATGCCGCCGGTTCAGCCGATGAGGTAGAGAAGGCGATCTGGCAGCTGGTGGAGGCAAAACTCTAGCAATGGCTTTCTCGCCCGAGGCTGCCTTTGCCTACCTGAAGCGGGCCGATGAGCAGGGTCGCCTCGCGCATGCCTACCTCATTTCGGGTGGCTCGGGCGCGGGCAAACGTGAGCTGGCCGCGCGCTTGGCGAATTACGTTAACGGAACCAAGGGCGTCGATATTTTCGCGGCCGGTTCACCCGATGTTTTCATCGCCGAGCCGAGCTCGAAATCGCGTCGCATCGTGATCGAGCAGATCCGCAATCTCGAGCAAACGCTTCAGATGCGCGCGACCGGAGGGCGGCGGAAAGTGGCGGTCGTGGTCGATGCCGACCGGCTCCAGCCGCAGGCGGCGAACGCATTCCTAAAGACGCTCGAAGAACCGCCTAACGACTCCTTGCTTCTTCTCCTCAGCACCATGCCGGAGGCGCTCATGGACACGATTATCTCGCGCTGCATCCCGCTCCCCCTGGCCGAGCCGAAGGATGTCGCGCCGACCGCGGAGGAGCTGGAAGTCGTCGCGATGCTGGGTGAAGCGGCGGCCGCGGATGCGGGAAGCGTACAGGCGGCTTATCGCCTGGCGCAGGGTTTTCAGCGCGTCCTCGGCAAACTGCGCGAAGGGATCGTGGCCGGGAACGCCGCTTTGCTGAAGGCCGAGGAGGTGCGTTACAAAAACACGACCGACGGCGCGTGGCTCGATGAGCGCGAGGATTACTTTAAGGCGCTGACGGAAAGCCTGTATCTCCGCCGGCGCGCCCAGCTTGTTGAAGTTATTTTCCGCTGGTGGACGGATGTGTTGCGCGCGACGAGCGGGCTGCAGGGCCAAGAGCTGCCGGCAGCCGCGGCACAGACGCGCGCGGTGGCCGCGAGGCTGAGCACGCCCGCCTGCTTGCAACGAATGAGGCGGCTCGAAGAACTGCGCGACCACCTTGGCCGCAACATCCAGGAAGCGCTCGCAATCGAGGTCGCGTTCCTAAAGGTCTTTCGATTTTAGCGGCGCGGCGCGTCGTTTTCCGGGGCCGAAGCGAACGGTCGCAAGGTGGCCGCCAGACTTCTCGGCACCCAATCGCACCGCCACCTCCGTCACGGCCGGGAAACGATACTGCCGGTCGAACAAGTTCGACGAACGCCAGGCCCGGGCCGCGCCGTAGAGTAGACCGGCGATGGCAAGCGCCCCGGCGATTGCGCCGCCGATAATCCACCCGCGCGGGATCGGTCGCGTTTCCTCTTCCTCTTCCCGTTTCGCAGGGCGCAGTGGCTTCGGCGTCGGCGGCGGGATGACGCCGTATTGCCGTAGCTCGATGATGACCCCGGGTGTGGGGCTGGGTAGTTGCGCCCGCGTTTCTCCGGCGCCGGCCAGCAGCGTGGAAAAACCCACGGCGGCGAGCGCGCCTAACGAGTGCCAGTCACCACGTTTCAATGCCACAGGTCGTCTCCTTTTCCGTTTTTTCGGCCTGCAAAGCGAGGTCGCTCAGTTGTTGCGCGAGCGAGTCGATCGCCGTTGCGATCGCGCGGGCCAGGTTGCCGTTCGCATACGCGGCTGCGAACTGATCGAGCGCCTCCTGCAGCGCCGCCTCCGGGACAAACGTCTCCAGCCCGTAGCCCACGGTCAGGGCCGCGCTGTGATTCGCGATGTCGACCACAAGAAGCAGGTTTCGGTTTTCACCGCGCGTCCGGTCCGCGGAGGTGAAGCGCGCGCGGTTCGCCATCCAGAAGGCGAACTCGTTCACCGGCGTCTCGGATGGTAATTCGATGACGAAAACCGAGAGAAGCGATTGCGGAAATTTCCTCTGAAAGCGACGGAGCTGCGCGCGGAGTTGCTGCATCTCCGGCAGCGTCAGGGTGGAGCTGCGGTCGCTCAGGAAGCGCGAGTGCGCCGGGACGAGGCCGAAGCGCGCGTCCAGCTTGTGCAGCGAGAGCTTGCAGTGCGGGCAGCGCGGCGCGGGTGGGTCGAGCGGCTGAGCGCAGGAAGGGCATTTCATGGCTTGAGTCGGCGAGGCCGTGCCACGTATAACGCGAGCGCTCGCGCTTTGCATCTTTCATGAGGGCCAAGCGCACCCTTCGTCGTCTTGCCACCGAACGCGCCGCGTTGACGCGTCCCGCGGGCCGCCGCAGGATGCGCCGTCATGAAACTGGAAAATCAGGTCGCGATTGTCACCGGAGCAGGACGCGGAATCGGGCACGCTATCGCGGTGCGGCTCGCTAGGGAAGGCGCGCGGGTCGCATCCGTCAGCCGCACGGAAGCAAATGCGCAAAAGACCGCGGATGAGATAAACGCCCTCCGCGCGGACTCGGCCAAAGCCTACGCGGTCGACGTCTCCGATCACGCCAGCGTGCAGGAAACCGGTGCGCGCATCCTCGAGGATTTCGGCCGGGCCGACATCCTGGTGAACAACGCCGGCGTGACGCGCGATGGCTTGAGCATGCGGATGCCGGTCGAGGATTGGGACCTTGTCCTGAACACGAACCTGCGCGGCGCGTTCAACTTCGTGCAATCGGTCCAGCGGCCGATGATCAAGCAGCGCAGCGGGCGCATCATTAACATCAGCTCGGTCATTGGCTTGATCGGCAATGCTGGCCAAGCGAACTACGCCGCGAGTAAGGCTGGCCTAATCGGATTTACCAAGTCGCTCGCGCGCGAGATGGCGAGCCGCGGCATCACGGTCAACGCGGTCGCGCCCGGTTTGATCGAGACGGACATGACCTCGGTGCTCTCGGATGAGATCCGGAAGAACATCCTGGGCAAGGTGCCGCTCGGCATGCTCGGGCAACCGGAAGATATCGCGAACATGGTCGCGTTCCTCGCCTCTGCGGAAGCCCGTTACATCACCGGACAGGTGATCGCGGTCGATGGCGGGATGGTGATGTAGGCGCGCTGGTTGCGCCCCGTCGCATCCAGAATCATCGTCTGCCATGACGACAGAGAAGGCGATGTTTGGCGCGGGTTGTTTCTGGGGCGTGGAGACCACGTTTCGCAATGTGCAGGGCGTGAAAGACGTGGCCGTGGGCTACGCCGGCGGGAAAACCGAGAACCCGACCTACGAAGAAGTTTGTCACGATGAAACCGGGCACGCCGAAGTCGTGCAGGTGGAGTTTGATCCGACGAAGGTGGCCTACGAGCAGCTGCTCGAGACTTTCTTTAGCAATCACGATCCGACGACGCTGAACCGCCAGGGGCCGGACGTCGGCACCCAGTATCGCTCGGTCGTTTTCTGTCATTCGCCGGAGCAAAAGGCGGTCGCCGAGAAGAAGGTGGCCGAGCTCGATGCAAGCGGACGTTTCCGCAAGCCGATCGTCACGCAAATCGAACCGGCCGCGCCTTTCTTCCGCGCGGAGGAATATCACCAGCGTTACCTGGAGAAGCGTGGGCTGGCGCACTGCGCGATCTGAGCGCCGCCCGCAGATCGATGAAGCCGCAGGTCCTCCGCACCACTGACTTCGCCGGGGCGGCCGCAGAATTTATCTTACAAAGCGCGCGCCAGGCGCTCGGCGAACGGGGCGAGTTTCGTCTCTCGCTTTCAGGCGGAAACACGCCTCGCCCCATCTACGAAGAACTGGCGCGCCG
>JBKJKL010000127.1:0-11567 GCA_046597485.1 Chthoniobacterales bacterium | reverse complement strand
CGAAAGCAGCGCCCGGGATAACCGCGACGTTTGCCTTGCTCAGGAGGCGATCGGCAAAGTTCTGCGAGCTGAGGCCGAGTTGGCTGATATTCACCAGAACGTAGAAGGCGCCGAGCGGCTTTACGGCCGTGATGTTCGGGATCTTCGTGATGCGGTCGAACATGTAGTTCCGGCGCATATCGAATTCCTCGCGCATGTCGGAGAGCGGCTGCTGGTCGCCCTTCAAAGCGGCCAACCCGCCGCGCTGGGCGAACGAAGTCGGGTGCGAAGTGCTGTGGCTCTGGATCGACTCGACCGCTTTCGCAACGTTCTCCGGCGCGGCCAGGTAACCCAAACGCCAACCGGTCATCGCATACGCTTTGCTGAAACCGTTAATCGTGATCGTGATGTCGTAGGCTTCCTTCGAGACAGAGGCGACGCTGACGTGCTGCGTGCCGTCATAGACGAGCTTTTCGTAGATCTCGTCGGAGAGGATGTAGATGTCCTCGTCGGCCGCGATCTGCACGATGGCGTCGATCTCTTCGCGGGTATAAACGGCGCCGGATGGGTTGTTCGGGCTGTTCAGGATGAGCATCTTCGTCCGCGGCGTCATCGCATTTTCGAAATCTACCGGGCGCATTTTCCAGCCATTGCGCTCGGTCGTCTGCACGATGACCGGCTCGGCGCCGGCGAGGCGGACCATGTCCGGATAGCTCACCCAGTAGGGCGAGGGGATAATGACTTCATCGCCTTCTTGGCAGGTGGCGAGGATGGCGTTGTAGCAGGAGTGCTTCGCGCCGTTACTCACGATCACCTGGCTCGCCTTATAGGTGAGGTTGTTGTCGGTCTGGAGCTTTTCCGCAATCGCCTGCCGCAGCTCGGGGATGCCGGCGCTGGGGGTGTATTTTGTCATCCCCATCTGGAGCGCGGCGATGGCAGCGTCCTTGATGTGCTCAGGCGTATCGAAGTCGGGTTCGCCCGCGCCGAAGCCGCAGACGTCCAACCCTTCTGCTTTCATCGCCTTCGCCTTCGCATCGATCGAGAGGGTGAGGGACGGGGTTAATCGGGCAGCGCGCTCAGTGATTTCCATGGTCGGCATCAATAGTGGTTGGGTGGTTAGCGAAAAAGGGAGCGCAAAGCTATGGGCGCTGGTAGGTGCTTTCAACGAGAGGTTTAAAGTTGTCCTCGTCGACGCGCACGATCCGCATCTCGCGCTGGGCGTTTTCCGCGGAATCGGAGGCGTGGGCGGCGTTGACCATGATGTTCTCGCCGAACTCGCGGCGGATCGATCCCGGAGGCGCCTTGCTAGGATCGGTCGGCCCAAGGACCTCGCGGATTTTCGCGACGGCGTCGGGTCCCTGGTAAACAAGGGCGATGCAAACCTGCGTGCCGGGCTGGTCGCGCTGGGCCTTGTCCGTTTCGCTCGGGCGACCGCCGGACATAAATTGCACGATGTCTTCCCAAGCGCCGCGGCCCTTCTCGGCTCCGAGTTTCGACTCGAGAACCTCGAGAACCGGTCCGTAGAATTCCTCGGCCTGCGCCACGCTCATGCGGTGCACCTTAAAGCCGATGATGTTCAGGCCGGTGCGCGAGAAGACTTCAATCACGCCGCCGGGACGGAGGTTCGGGAACTTAAAGTTGTCCGGCTTGATCAGGACGAGCGTCCTCTCGACGTTCGAGGCGTCGGGATAGCTCACGACCTTCTCGAGGATGCCGCCGTCGGCCTCGGAGAATTCCGCCCAGAGCTTCAGGCCCTGCTCGACGGACTCGTTGCCGAAGGCCGAAAGGACGCCGGGTTCAAAGTAGATGACCTCGCCCGAATCATCGGTGATGTAATCGCCGTAGGTGTCGCGAACCGTCTCGCCGCTGGTGCGCTCGTGCACGATGTGGCCGACCACTTTCTGCACGCGCTCGATCGCATTTGGGCCGCGGAAGACAAGCATAAGACAGCGCGGACGCTGGCCATTTGGCTTGCCGGTGAAGTTCTTTGCCACGTAGCGCTTGATCAGCTCCTGCGTGGCGCGATGGCGCGGGTCGGTGGCGGTGACGATTGTCTCCGAGTAGCGGCGCACGAGCTCATCGCTCGGGGCAAACATCCGGCCAGCAGCGAGGTCGAGCCCGGTGCGGGAAATGAGGCGTGAGATGATGCCGCCGGTGCGCGATTTGCGCATCGAGTAGGGCGTAAGGATGACGTAAGCGAGTTCTTCGGCCTGCATATGAAAGGATCACCCGCGGCCAACAAGTCCAACCGCGTCGATGCAGGGAGCGAGACCGCTAAAGGTGGGCGCAAGGTGCGTTTAGCCTCTGCTCCCGTCAACCGCGTTTTCTTACTGCGAGGAGGGCGATCCATTTTCCGCGACGACGAATTTCGCGCATTTCCAGGCGGGCCGCGGCGAGGGCGCGGAGGAGTTCACGCTCCTGCGCGCGCATCACGCCCGAGAGCACGAGGAGGCCATCCGCTGCCAGCGCGCGATGGAAGCGCGGGAGGAGCTCGATGAGCAGGGTCGAGTAAAGATTTGCGGCGATAAGGTCGAACTTTCCACGCAGATGCGCTTCGACATCGTCTCCGATGAAGATGACGCCGCGGAGCCGGTTCAGGCGGCCGTTCTGTTTCGCGGTCGCAAGCGCGAGCGGGTTGTTCTCGACCGCGGTCACTTCGCCGGCGCCGAAACGCTTCCCCGCGAGCGCGAGAATCCCGGAACCGGTCCCGGCATCGAGCATCCGCCAGCCGGGCTCGAAGCGGCGTGTGACGCGCTCGAGCATGCGCAACGACATTGCGGTCGTCGCATGTTCGCCGGTGCCAAAGGCGGCGCCGGCTGGGATGATGAGCGCATCCGGCGGCGCGCCTTCTTCTTGGCCCACCACGACAAGACGCTGTCCGGCGCGGATCGGTTTTGACTTCTTCGCCCGCAGCATTTCGTTCAGCCAATCGCGCGAGAGTTTCTCGCTCCGACCGCCGAAAGCGCGTTCCATTGCACGCGCCTGCGCCTGGCCGTCGCAGGCCATTTCAACGATGAGGCGCTGCTTGCCTGCGCGGGCAATGACCGCGTGGAGGCCGGCAGTGATCTCCTGCACAGAGACCTCGTGTGCGGCAAGCCAGTCGCCACTGACCAGCTTCCGCCAGATGTAAGTCGGCGTACTTTTCGGCATCTGAAGCGCTTAGGCGCAATGTCGCGCGGGAACCAACTCGACTTTGCGCTACGGCGCCGCCGCGGTCGTGTTCAACGCGGTCGCGATGTCTGGGTGAGATTGGGACGCCTTTAGAAAAACAGTGTCGCCGGCGCAGGTGAGAAAGAGCGGGGTCTGCCCGCGCGAACGCGCCTCTTGGATGCGTGCGATCGCGTCCGCTACGTTCCCGTAGTGCAGCTGCAGCGCGGCGTCGGTCATCAGCCAGTCGACCGAGAGCGGCCCGGTGGCGCGCTCCGTCGCAATGTCTCTCGCCAACCCGGCAGCATCGGCCGCCTCAATCCGGGCGAGCCGAATCTTGAAGTGGCAGAGCGCCACGTCGTTTTCGCTCGTGCTGCGCTGGATCGCTTGTTCGTAGCGCTGGATTGCCTCCCGCGGATGCTGCGCAATCCGGAGTGCTTCCGCCCAGAAGTAATACATCTCCGAGATGAATGGCTCGGCCGCGGTGGCCGCTTCGAAATACTGGAGTGCGCTGGTCAGATCGTTCCGCCGGACCGCGATCACGCCGCGGTGGTAGTTTGCGCCCGCGACGTTTTCCTTGAAGCGAATCGCCTGCGCGAAAGCGGCGTCGGCGTTCTGCAGGTCGCCGTGGTCGAAGCTGATCTTCCCAACGCGAAAGAGGAGGCCCGGGATGGCGAGGTTTTTCCGCTTCGCGGCCATCATGCGTTCGATCGCATCGGCCCAGTCGCCGCGTTTCTCCGCCGCGAGCGCGGTCTCGATCAGCTCATTGGCGCTCGCGTTCGGGAATTTGTCCGGGGCCGCGCTCTCGATCGCGCGGCCCTGCGCGCGGGACGCAAGCTGGTAGCGCCAATACTCAAACTTCTTTCCGACGTAGAAGGCCATCGCAAGCACGACGAGCACGAGGATCGCCCAGAAGGCGTGGCGCAATTCCACGGAGCGCGCAGCGCTGGCCTGTGCCATGACGCTGCCCCTCGCTTTCCGGCGGCCGTCGTCGTAGGTGCGTTCTTTGTCGTCCGCCGCCCGGCGCTCGGCGGCTACTTCTGGCTCGGTTTGTAACTCCGCCTCGAGCGGTAGAGTTTCCTCGGCTGACGGCGGTGGAGCTGGCGCATCGTCGACACGAGAAGGGTGCTGGGCAGCGCGCGGCGTGGCGAGAAACCGCCGCTCCTCCGGCGTCATCGTGCGCCGGGTCCGTTGCCGGCGCACGCGTTCCTCGTCGCCCAATGATGATTCGGGCGGGATATCGTCTGCCGCAGGGTCAGCCATACGAGGTGGCGTTAATTGTCCGGGCCACCCCGCATCGTCCGTCCCACGGTCCTACGCGAGCAAAGCGGTCGCGCGCTGCTTGCGCGAGCGACGCGCGTAACCAAGCGCGAAGAGAGCGCCCACGCCGAGCAGGGCATATGTGCTCGGCTCAGGCACTGCGGTCGCGGCGGTGAGGCCGGAGAACGAGATAGTGCCGGTGCCGATATTGCCGACCAAAGTCGCAGCACCAGTGCTCAGGTTAATCGTGTACAGCTTTGAAAGGCCGCCGGTCACGATGGAGGCATAGGCGACGCCGGAGAGACCGGAGATATCGAAGCCGATCGCGGCACTCAAGTTCGTGCCGAGACCGAGCGAGCCGACAAGATTGATTGGGCCGCCGGCATTCGGCACCGAGATGATGCCGAGCGTGCCAGCCGCGGCGTCGATCGCATAGAGAACCGTGCTGGTCGCGCCCGCGATGTTATTGCTGTAGGCGACGGCCACCACGTTGCCCGCCGGGTTCAGAGTTCCATCCGTGGCGGTGAGCGTGCCGTCGTTCGGGTTTACGCGGAGGTTCTGATTGGCATCGCTGACCACGCGGATGCGGTCTGGCACCGGGTTGAAATCGACGCCGAAGTTCGTGCCGCTCAGGGTAAACGCACCCGCACTGCCGACTTGGGTGGCCGCGCCCGTCGTCGGGTTAATCGTATACAAGCGGCTGGTGCTGCCGATGGCGTAGACCATTCCGTTCGACGGACGCAGGTCGATGCCCGTCAGGGATTCGCCCGTCTGCAGGCCGGTGACCGCGGTCGAGGCGACAATCGTGGAGGGCGAAGCGCTATCGAAACGGATGAAACTATTGTTCGCAGCGGAGTAGCCATACATCAGCTCGGCACGCCCTTGCGCCGAAAGGCCAAGGAAAAGAGCTGCAGTGAGGAGGAAGGAACGACGCAGGGATAGCTTCATAATTTGTGGGGTATTTGTCTCAAGTTACGGATGACTGCGTTGAGTTCGCATTTCCGGATGCAGGAGTCGAGCAACATTTTCTCGGAGGGCGGGGCAGCCTGCGATTGACCCGCCGCGATCCGGGTCGGATGGATAATCATGAGCACGAGCGCGACGACTGAGTCCCATACGACAACCAATCAGCTCGAACAGCTGAAACGCTTCACCAAAGTCGTGGCCGACACGGGCGACTTCGAGACGATCCGCGAGTTCCAGCCGCAGGATGCGACGACGAATCCGAGCCTGATTCTTTCCGCGACGAAGAAGGACGACTACGCGCACCTGCTCGACGAGGTGCTGACGGACCGGAAGAGCTCCGGGTTATCTGGCGCCGCGCAGGTCGAGGACGTGATCGATTATCTGCTCGTCTCCTTCGGCTCGCAGATCCTCGAGATCGTGCCCGGCCGCGTCTCGACAGAGACGGACGCGCGACTCTCTTTCGATGTGGAGGGGACAATCGCGAAGGCGCGTCACCTGATCGAACTTTACGAGGCGAAGGGCATCATGCGCGAACGCATCCTGATCAAAATCGCGTCGACCTGGGAGGGCATTAACGCGGCCGAGCAGCTGCAAAAAGAAGGCATCCGCTGCAACATGACGCTCCTCTTTTCTCTCGTGCAGGCGGCCCGCTGCGCGGAGGCGAAGGCGCAGCTCATCTCGCCCTTTGTGGGCCGGATTTACGACTGGTTCAAGAAGGCGAACGATCGCGATTACACCGGCGCGGAGGATCCCGGCGTGAAGTCGGTCCGGGAGATTTACACCTACTACAAGAAGTTCGATTACCCGACGGAGGTAATGGGCGCGAGTTTCCGCAACGTCGGCCAGATCATCGAGCTCGCCGGTTGCGACCTGCTGACGATCAGCCCGGAATTGATGGGCGAACTCGCCGAGGCGCAGGAGCTGATCGAGCGCAAACTGCGTCCAGAGGAGGCGAAGAATGCCGACGTGAAACGGGTGCCGACGGACGAGAAATCGTTCCGCTACCTCTTGAATGACGATGCGATGGCGACAGAGAAGACGGCCGAGGGTATTCGTAAATTCGCCGCCGACATCGTGAAGCTGGAGAAGCTCGTCGCCGCGAAGTTGTAGCGCGGGAGCCGCACTCCCGCCGCTGCATGTTCAACGTCGTCTTGGTCGAGCCGGAGATTCCGCCGAACACCGGCAACGTCGGTCGGCTGTGTCTCGCAACTGGGTCGAGGCTGCATCTCGTGCAGCCGCTCGGGTTCGAGATCGACGACCGGCAACTGCAGCGCGCCGGACTCGACTATTGGAAGGAAGTGGACGTGCGCCTCTGGCCTTCGCTCGCCGCGCTCCAAGCCGCGCAGGCAGATGGAGCGCGCTATTTTTTCCTGACCACGAAGACGACACGCCCCTACTACACCCAAGCGTTTCAGTCCTGCGATTTTCTGGTTTTCGGCCGTGAAACTAAGGGGCTGCCCGAGCCGCTCCTCAAGCTAAATCGCGAACGTCTGTTGACCATCCCGATGGAAGGAACGCGCAGCCTGAACCTCGCGACGGCGGTGGCGATTGTGCTCTTCGAAGCCGTGCGGCAGAACGCCCCCGCGTCATCCTAATGACGCTAAAAGTTGAATAATCAGAGTCAGTCAGTGTCCAATCCAATGACCATGAAATATCTTACTATTTTACTTCTGGGCGCGTTAGCGCTGGTACCCGGCGCGCAGGCCGAAGATGAATTTGGCAAGGCGATGGAAAGGGTTAAGCAATCCGCTGCCGAGCATAAGCAGGTGCCGCGGAGCGGAGCCACGGCGCGTGCGCAGCGTTCTTCCAACAATAATCAGCCACAGGCACAGCAGCAGGTGCCACGCAGCGGACGCGTCAACCTCTTCAACAGCGACGGTCGGCCGACGCGGGTCGATCAGGACAACGCCCGGAATCGCGCGGACTTGACCCCGCGGCAGTTCACCACCGATCCACCGGTTGTGCGCGGTGAAGACAACGACAACGACAACAACAACCGCCAATGGCGCAATCACGACGGCAACTGGCAGAATCACGACGGCAACTATGGGCATCACGGCTGGGATCGGGGACATCATAACCGCAGCTGGTGGCGTTCGCGCTATAGCCGCTTCTCGTTTTTCGGCGGTGGATGTTACTATTGGAACAACGGCTTCTGGTATCCGGCTTACGGCTACAGCCCGTCGTATTCGAGTTATGCCTACGATGCACCGATGTATGCCTACAACGATCGCGACCCGTCACAGATTATCGCGACCGTCCAGCGTGAACTCGGGCAGCGCGGCTTCTACCGGGGCAGCCTCGATGGCGCTTACGGCCCGATGACTCGTCGCGCTCTGCTCAACTTCCAAGGCGAAAACGGCCTACCGCGTTCCGGTCAGATCGACCAGAACACGCTTTCCGCGCTCGGTTTGCGTTAGGATTTCGGGCGAATTGCAGGGCGTTCTGAATCGGCGAGACTGAGCGCCACATGAGCGCCCTGCAACTAGTCGCGCGCGACCTGCGGCGGTCCTTCCGCATCGGACCGCGACGGATCGAGGTGCTGCGCGGGATCTCGCTCGAGGTGAAGGAAGGCGAAGCCGTCTTCCTCCTCGGCGCGTCCGGCGCGGGCAAGACGACTCTCCTCTACACGCTCGCAGGATTGGAACGGCCGGAATCCGGGACGGTGGAATTCGAGGGTCGCCGGCTCTATGAAGGCAGCTCGCGTTCGCAGGCAAAACTGCGGAACCAGAAGATGGGCTTCGTCTTCCAAGGATATTTTCTCCTGCCGGAGCTGACCGCGCTCGAGAATGTGACATTGCCCGGAATGATCGGACAGCGAGCGGAGCAAGAGGCGGCCGAGGCGAGCCTGCGCGACGTGGGCTTAGCCGACCGGATGCATCATCTACCGGCGGAATTGTCCGGGGGTGAACAACAACGGGTCGCGATCGCGCGCGCCCTGACGAACGACCCGGACATCATCTTCGCAGACGAGCCGACGGGGAACCTCGACTCGAAAACCGGCGACACGATCATGGAGTTAATGATGAACCTGGCGCGTGACCGGAAGAAGACGCTCCTGGTGGTGACGCATGACAATCGTCTTGCCTCGTTAGGCGATCGCGAATTGCGGATCGTGGACGGCGTTCTGGCGCAGTGACGGGCGCGGCGCAGGCGCCGGAGTCGTCGACGTGCGCGGGCAATTGCCGCTTGAATTGAAGGTCGAACGTTGAAGGTTCTTCAGCGTATGAAAACGACCGAGAGCGACACGATGGTGCTGGATAATCCCACAGCGAAAGATGCGGCGGTGAAGCCAGCGGACGAGAGCAGTCGCCCGGCCGCGCCGAAGGAGCTGACCATCTATCTCGATGGCAAGTTTGTCCCGCAGTCGGAAGCCAAGGTCTCGGTCTTCGATCACGGTCTACTCTACGGCGACGGCATTTTCGAAGGCATCCGCATTTACAACGGCCGCATCTTCCGGCTCGAGGAACACACCGACCGCCTCTGGGATTCAGCGCGTTCCCTTTGCCTCGACATCCCGTTGAGCAAGGAAGCGATGAACGAAGCGCTGCTCGAGACGGTGCGCCGGAACGGACTGCGCGATGGTTACATCCGCCAGATCGTGACCCGCGGCGTCGGCAATCTCGGTCTCAACCCGGCGCAGTGCACCAACCCGAGTGTGATCATCATCGCGACCAGCATCGCGCTTTATTCGGAAGAGGCCTACCGCAACGGCCTCGTCGTCGTGACCTGCGCGACGCGGCGAATGGGTGCGGCACAGCTGAACCCGGCGGTGAAATCGCTCAATTACTTGAACAACATCATGGCGCGGATCGAGGCGAACCTCGCGAAGGCCGATGAGGCGCTGATGTTGAATGAAGAAGGCAACATCGCGGAGTGCACCGCAGACAATGTCTTCATCATCAAGAAGGGCCAGATCTTCACGCCGCCGATCGCCGCCGGCGCGCTGCGAGGCATCACGCGTTCGGTCGCGATGGAGGTCGCGGACGAGCTCGGAATGCCGGTCAAGGAAACCGATATCACCCGTCATGACGTATTTGTGGCAGATGAATGTTTCCTCACTGGCACCGCGGCTGAAGTCATCCCGGTGGTGAAAGCGGATGGACGACCGATTGGCACAGGCAAGCCGGGCCCGATCACGGCGAAGGTCATCGAGCGTTTTCGCGAGATCACTCGTTCGACCGGGACGCCGATCTACGAGTAAGCCGGTGTCTCGCGAAGTCGCGCATCCGGATCCCGAACCGATAGTTGAATCTTTCCCCGCTTTTGGGGTCTAATTACGCGAAATGTTGTGCGACGTCTGTAAATGTAACGATGCGACCGTCTTTCTGACGCAGATCCTCGAAGGCAAGATGCAGAAGGTGAACCTCTGCGATGCCTGCTCGAAGGAAAAGGGCGTGCAGGATCCGACGGGCTTCGCTCTGGCCGATTTGCTTCTGGGAATCGGCGCGGCGGAGGAGATCGAGAAAGGTGCGTCCTCACAGAAATGTGAGGTCTGCGGATTCACGCAAGCAGATTTCAAGAAAACCGGGCGGTTGGGGTGCAGCGCCTGCTACGTCACCTTCTCGGAAGGACTCGGCAGTCTTTTGAAAGCGATGCACAAAGGCACGGAGCATGTCGGCAAGTTGCCGCAGCGCGCCCACCGCGTAATGGCGTTGAGCGATCGCATGCGCGGCTTGACGACCGACCTGGAAAAGGCGGTCGCGGAGGAGAATTACGAGACCGCGGCCTCGATCCGCGACCAGATCAAGCAGCTCGAGCTGGAGCTGGCCGAACGATGAAAATATCCGGTGTCATGTCCAGTGGCGGCGAGTGGCTGCGCGGTGAAGGCCCGCATCATCAGATCGTCGTCAGCAGCCGCGTCCGGCTCGCGCGCAATCTGCGCCAGCGGCCGTTTCCGGGCTGGGCGAAGAAGGCGGAGCGGTCTCATGTGCTCGAGCTAATCAAGCCGCGTGTCGAGGAGCTCCCGGAGATGCAGGATTCCTTTTCCGAGCTGCTCCAGGATTTGTCCGCTCTCGAAAAGCAGGTGCTCGTCGAACGCCATCTCATTTCCCGTGAACACGCCGCGAAGAGCGTGGGCAGTGCCGTGGTCATGAATCGGAAGCAGACGCTCTCGATCATGATTAACGAGGAAGATCATCTGCGGATGCAATCGATCCGCTCCGGGCTGCAGCTGAAGCAGGCCTTTAAGCTCGTCGACAAAGTGGACAGCACGCTCGAGGGCAAACTCGATTTCGCTTACGATTCGAAGCTTGGCTACCTCACCGCTTGCCCGACCAATGTCGGCACCGGGATGCGCGCGTCGGCGATGCTCCATCTGCCCGGGCTCGTCCTAAGCGAGATGATCAATCAGGTCATCCAGGCGGTGAACAAAATCGGTCTCGCCGTCCGCGGTCTCTATGGCGAGGGAACGGAGGCGATGGGCAATCTTTTCCAGATCTCGAATCAGACGACCTTGGGCGAGAAGGAGGACGAAATCATCTCGCGCCTGAGCAAGGTGATCGAGACGATTATCGAGAAGGAGCACGACGCGCGGCAGGTGCTTATTCAAAAAAAGCCGAATACGCTTTGGGACCAGATTGGCCGCGCCTATGGCGTGCTCACTTTCGCGCACGCTATGACCTCGAAGGAGGCGCTTAATCTTCTCTCGATCATCAAGCTCGGCGTTGATCTCGGTGCCTTCCCAGAAGAACGCCGCCTCCCGATTGACGAACTCTTTATCGATACCCAACCGGCGCACCTGCAGAAGAGCTCGCAGCAGAAATTAAACGCCGAAGAACGCGACGAGTTGCGGGCTCAAATCATCCGCGAGCGTTTGCGGCTCTTTCCCAAACCTGATATCAGTAAAGTGGCGCGGGAGTCCGGAAACGGCACCACCCCAGACCAGCAAAACTAATGAATAATTTTACTCCGCGGGCGCAGCAGGTTTTGGCACTGGCCCGGAAAGAAGCAGACCGCTTCAACCACAACTACGTCGGCACCGAGCATCTCCTGCTTGGGCTGATCAAGCTTGGCCAGGGCGTCGCGGTGAACGTCCTGCAGAAAATGGGGATGGACCTCGAGACTGTACGGATGGAAGTCGAGAAACAGGTCGGCTCCGGCCCGGAGACGAAGATGGTCGGCAACATTCCCTACACTCCGAGGGTCAAAAAAGTGCTCGCGCTGGCCGGGAAAGAAGCGCGCGCCCTGAATCATTCCTACGTCGGCACCGAGCA
>JBKJKL010000250.1:0-3123 GCA_046597485.1 Chthoniobacterales bacterium | reverse complement strand
GTATTGTCGATCCGGTGACGGATAAAAGCGGCCGGTGCATCCACGACACGGAAGGACGAGACCGCGACTCTCTTCGCCGTGCCGCAACCGGCCAGGAGAGGAACGAAGAGGAAAAAGAACCACGCCATGCGATTCATGCGGGCCATGTCTAACGCATTTTCACACGAACACCAGAGCAATCCCACGCGCTGGTGTCGCATGTCGATCAGCGGAGCGGAAACGGATAGACCGCGGGGCTGACGTTGCCGTCCTGGTCGACTGCGGCGACCCCGAACAAATAGTTATCCTTCGAGAGTTTCGGCATCGTGAACTCGGTTCCTTTCGGCACTGCCTGCGCATGTTGCCAAAGCGGCGCGGTCGTTTCGCGCCAGACGATTTGGTAGCCGGCGAGATCGGGTTCGGTGTTCGCGCGCCATTGCAGCGTGGTGTTGTTCGTCAGTTCCTTCGTGGTCACCTTCACCTCCTGCGGCGCGGCCGGGGCGAGAGATAGTGCGCCAAGCGCAGCGGCATTCACGCGGGCGACGTTCGCGATGTAATCGAAATCGCAGAACTCCGGGAGGTCGCCGTATTTGACGCCGTTCTCCTCCCGCAAATCCTGATGCTGATGCCGAAAATCCTCGTTCGGCTCGGTGAAGCGAACTGCGGCGAAGCCGGCATCGAGGAACGGCGAATGATCGCCGCCGCGCAGATAACGATCGCGCCGGTAGACGATGTTCACCGTCATCGCGGGCACGTGTTTCTCCGCGACGGTCTTGATGAAGCGCGCCAGCTCGCGTGCCGGGCTGTCATTCTCGCCGCCGGTTTGCACCAGCGTCCGCAGGTCGTCCGGGATTTCGCGCAGCGGCGGGACGCCTTCGGCGAAAAGGCGGACGTGCTGCTTATCGACCGTGCCGTCCTCCGAATGCGAGCTGCCGATGATGTCGTTTGTGAACATGCCGGCGATGTTCCACTTCCTGTCCTTCGCCATCTGCGCCCAATGCCCGGCGCCGAGCAGCCCTTGTTCTTCGCCGGGCACGGCCATGAAGACGAGAGTGGCGTCCCATTGGTGCTTCGACATGACGCGCGCCATTTCCATGACGGCGGCCACGCCGGAGGCGTCGTCGTTTGCGCCCGGCGCATCGGCGATCGCGTTCATAATATCGGTCACGCGCGAATCGTAATGGCCGCTCACGACGTAGATGCGATCGCGCGATTCCGGCTGCTCGCCCGGAAGGGTCGCGACCACGTTAACGAGCTGTGCCGGCGCGGGCACACGCGGTCCGGTCGGGGCGGTGAATTCATCCATCGTCACCTCGAGGCGGCCGCCGCTTTCTTGGCGGTAGCGTTCCAGCTCGGATTGAATCCAGCGCCGCGCGGCGCCGATCCCGCGCGTCTCGCTGGTCGCGTCCGAGAGAGTGTGGCGGGTGCCGAAGCTGACCAGCTTGCGAACTGTCGCCTCGATATTTTTCGCGGAAATCTCGCGCACCACTTCGTTGATTTGCGCGTTCGGTTTCGGCTCGGCCGCGGGCAGGGTGGTCGCGAGGACGAGAAGGAACAGGGGAAGATGAAGGCGCATGATTATGGGGTGGCTTTAAGATCGGCGATGAATTGATCGATGCGCTCCTCCGAGGTCTCCCACGAGCACATCAGCCGATGCACGTCGGGCTCGATGAATTTGTAAAAGTGCCAGCCGCGCTCATGCATGGCCGCCGCGAGCTGGTCGGGCATTCGCACGAAGACCGCGTTCGCTTCCCGCGCGAAGATCGGTTCGGCGCTGATCGCGTCGTGCAGTTTTCGTTTCAGCATCTCGGCGGCGGAATTCGCGTGCGCGGCGTTGCGCAGCCAGGCGCCATTTTCGAGCAGGCCGCACCAGGGCGCACTGAGGAAGCGCATCTTCGAAGCGAGCTGCGCCGCCTGTTTGATTCGATAATCAAATTCCTGCGCGAGTCCTTTGTCGAAGAAGACGACCACCTCGCCGCCGCCCGCGCCGTTCTTCGTTCCACCGAGGCAGAGGACATCGAAACCGAGCTGCCAGGTGATCTCCTTCGGCGCGCAGCCTAACGAGACGATGGCATTGGCAAAACGCGCCCCGTCCATGTGCAGGCGTAGGCCGCGGCCGCGGGCGAACTCCGCGATCCTCGCGAGTTCGTCGCGCTGGTAGGCGGTGCCGCACTCGGTTGTGTTTGTCACGCTGATGACTCGCGGCTTCGAGGAGTGGACATCGCGATATTTCGCGAGCGTCTCCGCGATCGCGGCGATTTCTAGTTTGCCGTTTGCGCCCGGGATCGGGAGCAGCTTCGCGCCACCCGACATGAACTCGGGCGCGCCGCATTCGTCCGTCTGGATATGCGCGCGCTCGTGGCAGACGACCGCGTGAAAGGGCTGGCAGAGCTGCGCGAGCGCGAGCGAGTTGGCCGCGGTCCCGTTGAAAACCATGAACGGCTCGCAGTCCGTCTCGAAAATGTCTCGCACCACGGTGCGCAGGCGGCTGGTCCAGCGATCGCCACCGTAGGAGCCATCGGTTTCGTGATTCGCTTCCGTAAGCGCACGCCAGGCCTCCGGGCAAAGGCCGGCCGTGTTATCGCTCGCGAAGTCGAATCGGTGGATATCCATCAGAAAGAGAAAGGGGACTGTACAGAAATTCGCCTGGCGACAAACTCGACGTTCCTACGCACGAGTCCGGCCAGGCGAATTGCCCGTACTGCGTTCCCTAACCTCTAGGTGCAACCACGCAGCAGAAAGAAGAGGAGCAGGATCGGAATCGGAATGCCGAGCAGCCACAGCAGGATATACCCAGCAGCTCCCTTTTCATTGTTCTGTTCAGTTATTTTCATATGCGTTGGTGCCTCCAACCTTCCTTCGGATGGGGTCACGGAATTGAGTGTGCGCGGTTGCAGAAATTTTTCACAACGGCAAGAAGGCAGTGGGTTCCAGCGTGAACGTCTTTGCCGCCTTGCGAAGTGCGGCTATCGTCGCGCCATGAGCGGCCTGCAGGCGGAAACGGAGCAGCGTGGGGAGCAGATTTTCGAACTGGTCGATCGCTATCCGGAATCGATTTTCACCAAGTCCGGCTTCTACCAGCGGATGATGGCGCTTTCCATGAAGGACGAAGCCTTCAAGGTGCAGATGTTCCGCTTCGTCGAC
>JBKJKL010000294.1:0-8116 GCA_046597485.1 Chthoniobacterales bacterium | reverse complement strand
GATGTCCCGATGCCCTATAACGAGCGGCTTGAGAAAGCCGTCTTGCCGAGCGCGGAGAAGATCATCGCGGCCGTTAAACAAGTCTGCCACGCCTAACGAGGAGATCGTCATGCCTGAAATCCAGATGCCGAAGTTGAGCGACACCATGACGGAGGGGACGCTCGTCGCTTGGAAGAAGAAACAGGGTGACGAGGTCAGCGCGGGCGACGTCATCGCGGAGATCGAGACGGACAAGGCGACGATGGAATGGGAGTCGCCCGAAGACGGCGTCCTGACCGAGATTTTCATCCAGGAAGGCGAGAAGGTGGAGGTCGGTCAGCGGATCGCTTTCATCGGCGAGAAAGGCGAAACCGCTCCCGCCGCAGCGAAGGACGCGCCGAAGAAAGAAGAGCCGAAAGACGAGGAAAAGAAGCCGGTTGAAACCGTGCAGTCTGCGCCCGCCGCGCAGGAGAAGAAAGAGACCGCGCCTCCGCAGCCGAAGCAGGAAGCTGCCGCCGCGGCAAAGGTTGAGAAGCCCGCGCCGCAACCCGACAGCGGTGATGGGCGTGCGAAAGCTTCGCCGCTCGCCCGCCGTCTCGCGGCGGAGCAAGGGCTCGATCTCTCACAGATCAAAGGCAGCGGCCCGGAGGGCCGTATCGTTGAAAGCGACGTGCGCACTGCGATCAAGTCGCAGGGCGCCGCCGCCCCGCAGGCCAAGGCCGAGCCGAAGAAAGCCGCGCCTGCCAGCGTTGAAAGTAAACCGGCACGCGAAGGCGCGCGCATTCACCTCAGCGGGATGCGCAAAGTGATCGCGCAGCGGCTGGTGGAGAGCAAAGGCCCGGTACCGCATTTCTACCTGAACATCGAAGTCGACGCCGGCGCGCTGATGTCGGCCCGCGCCGAGTTGAAATCGGGCGGCGAAGGCAGCGACACCGCCAAGATCACGGTGAACGATTTCATCCTGAAAGCTGCGGTCGAGGCCGCGGTGAAGGTGCCGAAGGTGAACGCCTCTTTCGACGACGACGCCATCGTGCAATACCAGGACGTCGATCTCGCGATTGCGGTTGCAATCGAGGATGGCCTCGTCACGCCGATCATTCGCGCCGCGCAGAGCAAGTCGCTTCGCGAGATCAGCGAAGCAGTCAAAGACCTCGCGCACCGCGCCCGAAACAAACGGATGAAGCCCGAAGAATTCCAGGGCGGCACCTTTACCGTCTCGAACCTCGGCGGCTACGGAATCGATTCCTTTTCCGCGATCATCAATCCGCCGCAGGGCTTCATCCTCGCGGTCGGCGCGGTCAACAAGTGCGCAGTGATCGATGACTGCGACCAGATCGTTTCCGGTTATCGGATGCCGATTTGCATGAGCTGCGACCATCGCGTGATCGATGGCGCGCTCGGCGCGGAATACTTGAAAGAGCTGCGGCGGTTCCTCGAGAACCCAACGCTCCTCCTCATCTAACACTCGTTAGGCAAAATGGATCCGCGGCCGGAGGAAAAGAAGCTCTCGGTGCCGTCGTTCGCGACCCACTCCGCGCGCGGGATCATCCGCGATCCAGGGGGGCGTCGGCGCGTGATGCTTGGCCTGCTCGCGCTTGCGGTCATCATGGTCGTGCTGGGCTCGACCGTGCTGCGCGCGGCGCTTGATCCGCACGAGCGGTTGCTTTGGTTCAGCGGCTACTGGCTGGCTTGCGCCTGGCTCACTATCTCCGCGCTCCTCCTCGCGCTTTTCGATCTTCTCACCGTGCGTGCGCAGGCCCGCGCGGCGCGGAAGCGTTTTGCCGCGGAGCTTCTGCGCAAAGAGGAAGACACGTCTCGTTAGACCGGCCGGGCGGAGGTGGACAATCAATCCGCCGCGACCAACTGCGAACTCGCCAAGGGCAGACGGCGCGCGAATAGTCGGCCGGTGAGCAGCCCCGGTTGGAAGACGCGCGAGCAGATGGAAGCGGACGAGCAGCGGCTCCTCGCTCCCTACGCGCAGAAATCGGGCGAGTCGCGCGGGCGGGTTTACCCGCAGCCGAAGCATCCCTTTCGCACCGACTTCCAGCGCGATCGCGCGCGCATCATTCACTCGCGCGCCTTTCGCCGGTTGGAATACAAGACGCAGGTCTTCCTGAACGGGACGGGCGATCATCTGCGCACGCGGCTGACACACACGATCGAGGTGGCGTCGATTAGCCGCACGATCGCGCGCGCGCTCGGTTTGAATGAGGATCTCGCGGAAGCGATTGCGCTCGGGCACGACCTTGGCCACCCGCCTTTCGGCCATTCCGGCGAAGAAATGCTGGCCGAGTGCATGCAAGGCAACGGCGGCTTCGAGCACAACGACCAGAGCTTACGCGTGGTCGATCTGCTCGAGGAAATCTATCCGGACTTTCCCGGGATTAATTTGACCGCCGAGGTGCGCGAAGGCTTGCAGAAGCACCGCAAGCTCGACGGCCAGCCGACACTCGAGGCGCAGATCGCGAACCTCGCGGACGAGGTCACCTACTACAGCCACGATCTCGATGACGCGGTCGATTTCGAAATCCTGAACGCGGATCAGCTGGCCGAGGTGGCGGTTTGGCAAAGGAGCGAGCGCCAGGTGCGCGAGCGTTATCCCGACGCGCACGAGCCGGAGCTGCACAAGCTCGTCATCCGCGACATCATCGACGTGGCGGTGCGAGACGTGGTGCAGTCGAGCGCGGAGGCGATCGCGGCCGCCGGCATCCGGTCAACCGATGATGCGCGGCGGCAGGAGCGGCCGCTCATTTACCCCAGCGAGGAGCAGCAGCAGGCGAACCAGGAGCTGCGCCGCTTCCTCTACCAAAACGTCTACTACCATCCGCGCGTGGCGGAGGTGAACCAGCGCGCCTGCGAGATGTTGCGCGTGGTCTTCGAGAGCTACGTGCGCAACCCGGAGCTGCTGGGCGACGCGGCCACGCGCCGGATCGAGAGCGAGGGATTGCACCGGACGGTCTGCGATTACATCGCAGGCATGACCGACCGCTACCTAATGGAAGAGTATGGGCGAACCACTCGTTAGGCTGCGGAGTTGCCGCCTTCTTCGCGCAGGTAATTAATGACCAGCCGCAACCGGCGATCGACCGCCAGCTCCTCGAGCAGTTGCTGCCGGCGCATCGGGTCGGTGATGAAGGTCGCCGCCATCAGGTCGGCCAGCATCTCCGGGTCGCCCAGGTCGGAGAGATATTCGTCGATGTTGCCCGGGAACTGCCGGCCATCGCCTTTGAATTTCTCGTAGAAATCGAGCACCCGCGCGGCCAACGCCTGCGCGGTCACCGGCGGATCGCTCGCCTTCGAAGTGAGCGGCTCGATCTCCGCGATCGGAAATGGTTTTTCCTGGGAGAAGCTGGTGAAGCGGACGCGATGTAGTCCCTGCAGGATGAGATTCGAGGTGCCATCGCCGCGACCGACGCAGGCGCGGATCAAGCCGACGGTAGCCACGTGGAAGAAGTCGGCCGGCGAACGCCACTCCGAGCGATTCGGCTGCTGGAGCGCGACGCAGAACATGCGATCCGCGCCGAGGGCATGCTCGAGCATTTCGCGATAGCGCGTTTCAAAGATGTAGAGCGGCAGGAGAGCATGCGGGAAAAGCAACGCGCCCGGCAGCGGCATGACGGGGACGGTTTTCGGGAGGGTGATCTCTTCGCGCAGGTTCACAGGTGAATATTATACGCACGCCGTCCTTATCGGGATGGCGCCAGCGCTCGGCGCAGCTCCGCGAGCGAGAGCTGGCCGGCGATCTTCTCGTGGCCGAGATGAGCGTAGTGCAAGGCCGAGCCCCGGCGCGCCAGCGCAAGCCGCGACGCGCGGCCGTGTTGACCGATGCCCATGACGGCAAGGGGAAGTCCCTCGTGATGCTTGTCGAAAAAGGAAAGCAGGCGGTTGAGTTCAGCCAGGGTCTCGGTGCGGACGGCGAGTTTGAAAATATCCACGCCGAGGGTGCGGGCCTGGGCGAGCCATTGCTCCATCTCGCGGCGAGACGGGCATCGATGGAAGGTGTGGACGGAGAGGATGCGCTCAAGACCGCTCGCCGTGGCGGCGTCGAGCACAGCGTGCATCGCCGGCACGGAGCGCAGCTCGATATCTACCGCAGCCGCGTGCGGCAAAAAGGTGCCCAAGGCCGCGGCGCGGGCGTGCCCGTTCATCTGTGAGAAGCCGCCCTCGCGGGGCGTGCGCGCCGTCAGGAGAAGCGGTGCCTCGAGACGCGGGATTGCCTTTTCCAAGAGGTGGCCGGAAAGAGAAGGAGCATCCAGCCGCAGCTCGAAAAAATCGGGACGTCGGCGCAGCCGCAGCGCGCGCGCTAAATCCGCGGGCGAGGCGACGACGGCGACCATCCGGGAGGGGCGAGACGGGAACTTGGACGTGCGCGGCACTCTCATAGTATAGTGCGCACACGCCCACCGCGGCGGGACCATTCGACATGCTTACGCGCCGGCAGGAAATCAACACTCAGCTCCAGCAGATCATCGATTCGTTTCTGCTCGGGGTGACCTTGTACGCGACCTACGTGCTGCGGGAACGCGCGACGGACTGGTTCGCGCTCCCTCGTTCGATCGATCCCTTCAGTAACTATCACTGGCTCGTTCTCGTGGTCATGGCCTTCACGCCGATCCTGCTCGATCTCCAGGGATTTTACGATGCGCCGCTTGCGAAGACGACGTGGCGCTCCTTCCGGCAGATTGCGCAGGCGATGCTCTATCTCAGCATTGTCGCGAGTGTCTGCGTCATCTTCCTCCGGCTTTCGTTAGGCAACCGGACCGTGCCGCTGCTCTTTATGGCCATCGGGACGGTCGTCCTGTTGCTCAAGGAACGAATCATTATTTCGACGATCCGCGGGCGTGCCGGGCGCGGCGAATTGCGGGAGCGCGTTCTGCTCGCTGGGACAACGCAGGACATCGCGGCCCTCGAGCGCAGCTTTAAGCCCGAGCAGCAATTGCTCATGCAGATCGTCGACCGGATCGACATTGAGAAACAGCCGACGTCCGACCTGGTGGAAGCGCTCCACCGGCATTCGGTCGGGCGAGTTATTTTCGCCGCGGGTCACACGCAGTTGAACCGCGTCGAGCAGGCGATCGGCGCCTGCGAAGTGGAAGGCGTGCCGGCCTGGCTGGTGGCCGACTTTATTCAAACCTCGATCGCGAAGCCGGACTTCGATATTTTCGCCGGCCGGCCGATGCTCGTCTTCCGCTCCACGCCGGAAGTTTCCTGGGCGCTTTTAATTAAGCGGGTGATCGACGTGGTCGGAGCCTTGAGCGCGCTCATCGTTCTGTCGCTGCCGATGCTGCTCGTCGCGCTGACGGTGCGGCTGACTTCGAGCGGCTCCGCTATTTTCCGCCAGCAGCGCGCAGGCAAACACGGGAAGCCGTTCACGATGTATAAATTCCGCTCGATGTCGAACGACGCCGAGCAGCGGCACGCCGATCTCCTGCCGTTCAACCAAATGAGCGGGCCTGTTTTCAAAGTGGAGAACGATCCACGCGTCACCCCGTTCGGCCGCTGGCTGCGCCGGACGAGCTTCGATGAGACGCCGCAGTTGCTGAACGTCCTGATGGGCGACATGAGCCTGGTGGGCCCGCGCCCGCTCCCGCTCTACGAGGTGGAGAAATTTGAGAATGTGGCGCAGCGCCGGCGCCTAAGCGTGAAGCCGGGCCTGACGTGCCTTTGGCAGGTGCGCGGACGGAACGAAGTACGCGATTTCCGCGACTGGGTGAAGCTCGACCTCGAGTATATCGACCAATGGTCGCTCGGGCTCGACTTCAAGATCCTGCTCCGCACGGTGCCGACGGTCATCTTCGGCCTCGGCGCGAAGTAGTCGTTAGACGCTAGGGGCAGAACGCGGGAGCATCCGCTCCACATACTTCGCGAGGAGATCGAACTCGGCGTTTAGCACATCGCCCGCGGCGAGCGTTTGCAGATTCGTGCTCCGCTTCGTGTGCGGGATGATCCAGACCACAAAGCTCGCCAGCAGCACCTCCGCCACCGTCAGGCTGATCCCGTTCAGCGCGATCGATCCCTTGTCGGTGACGTAGTGTGCAAACTCGATCGGCAGCTCCACTTCCAGTCGACAATCCGCGCCCGATTCCTCGCACGAGATCACCCGCACCGTGCAATCAATGTGGCCCTGCACAAAATGTCCGCCGACGCGGCCATCGGCCAGAAGCGCGCGTTCGAGATTCACGACGCTGTCGCGGCGCAGGGTACGCAGATTCGTCCGGGCCAGCGTCTCCTCCAGCAGATCGAAAACGATGTGCTCGCCGCGATGCGACTTTACCGTCAGGCAACAGCCGTTGATCGCGATGCTGTCCCCGGTGTGGACGTCCTTCGAGATCCGCGGGGCGGCTAGTTGCAATTGCGTGCCGCGCTCCGTCGCGCGGATCCAGAGAACGCTACCAATTTCCTCAACGAGCCCGGTGAACATGCGGTGATCTATCGCTCGCCCGCGCAAAGCGCAATCCCCCGCTCGCCTGGGCCGCCGCCTGCCGAAACAGCGCGACATTCATTTTGTTCTTGGCACAAACTTCGCTACCACAGAGACTCCGCATGAATTACCGCGACAAAGCAGAAGGCAGAGCGAGTGACCTTTCACTCGAAGCGCAAGCGGCGAGGCCCTGAATGACACTTCAGGGCCGTGCCGCGTTCAAAGATTTTTGAAAAATCTAAAAAAAAGCCTTGTCAGCCCCTGCCCCCCTCGGTATTGCTCACGCCCAAACCTAACCAAACCAATGGAGAAACTAATGATCAGACACGTGCTTTATAAGCTCGGTTCGCTTCGCTCGACTTTCGCAGTCGGCGTCGGCGTTCCATTCCTCCTCGCCTCGAGCGCCTTCGCGCAAAAGCCGAGTCCAACGCCGGTGGAGGCGCCTAACGCGCCCATCCAATCCGCCGGCAACGCCGCCACGACCGACCGGGTTATCGTCACCGGTTCGTACATTCCAACCGCGGAAAGCGAGTCTGCGCTCCCGGTCACTGTTTACACCGCGGAGGTCCTGCAGAAGCAGGGCGCGAACACGCCGGCGGAAGGTCTCCGTCAATTGCCTTCCTTCGTCGGCAACGCGGCGACGGAAAACGATTCAAACGGTGGTAGCGGCGCAGCGACCATTAACCTGCGTGCTGTCGGATCCGCCAATACGCTGGTTCTCGTCAACGGCCGCCGGACGTTCAATTTCAACGACATCAACGCGATTGGAATCGGTTCCCTCTCTCGCAGCGAAGTGTTGAAAGACGGCGCCTCGGCTGTTTACGGCTCGGATGCAGTCGCCGGTGTAGTGAATTTCGTCCTTCTTAATGGGCCCGGTGAGGCTCCCTACGAAGGTGCGGAACTCTTCGCCCTCTATGGCAACACCACCGAAACAGACGCTCACGTCCGCCAGTTCTACCTTAAGGGTGGCGTTAAGACGGACAAGGTGGCGATCGCCGCCGCAGCGGACTACTACTCGCGCGCCAACCTCTTCTCGAAAGACCGCGCCAAGCTCGCCGGAACCGGCAATTTGACCAACAGTTCCATCCCCGCTGCAAATCCGCCTGGGTTCAATCCGCTCAATCGTGGCGGCCTTAACAACAACAGCCCGACGTTCGCCGGCCGTGTTTCTGTTTTGTCGGCTGGACCGCTCAACTTCCCGACCGGTCAGTTGGTCTTGAGGGATCTCTCTACCAACCAGGTGACACCGGCTAGTTATCGTGCGTTCGACGTTCCGGCAGGCACTGATCCGGCACGTTTTAACTTCCGCGCTTTCACTCCGGCAATTCCGGCACAGGAAAAGGCGTCTTACTACGTTACCGGAGCCTACAAGATCTTCGGCGAGGGCCTTCAGATCTATGGCGACATCATGTATTCGAAGACGAAGCAGGACAACGGTCTCGCGGCAGCGCCGTTCACCATCAGCAGTTCTAACAACGGTCGTAACGAAGCCCGTGCTTCTGCTTTCAATCCGTTCGGCGCCCGCCTCGGTTCCGTCCGCTATCGTCTCGTCAACGACCTTGGTCCACGGCGTACCTTTTACGATAAGGATTTCTACCGTTACGTGGCCGGCATAAAGGGCGACTTCAACTTCCAGGGCAATGCGTTCATCAGTCGCTTCGGCTATGACAGCGGCATCGTCTACGAGCGCTTCGACCAGGATCGAATCGACAGTGG
>JBKJKL010000173.1:0-5148 GCA_046597485.1 Chthoniobacterales bacterium | reverse complement strand
CTGATTTCGGCGTGGGGCATACCCTGAATGTGAAACATGGTGACCACAGCTCTGTGTTCATCAGACAGTTTCATCATTGCCTCGTTCAATCTTACCTGCAGCTCCGCCAGGTCGGCTTCACGTACTGGACTGGTCGATTGCGTGAGCTCGAGGAACTCTTTGTCGTTCTGCACGCTTGAGTCGACATCGTCGAGGCTCAGATTAAAACGCCGGCCGCGCTTCTTCAGGAAGTTCAGCGTCATATTCACCGCGATCGAGTGGACCCAAGTATAAAACGATGACTTACCGCGGAAGCCGCCGATCGATTTGTAAGCCTTGGAGAAGACGTCCTGCAGCAGGTCGTTCGTGTCCTCGTGATTCGAGGTCATGTTGTAAACGAGACCGTACAAACGCGGCGAATATTTCACCACCAAGTCATCAAACGCCGCTGGATCGCCCGCCTGTGTGCGCGCGACCAACTGCTGATCTTCGTCGCGGCGAGCTTGATCCATCGGTTGCCGCCCTGTCTTAGCACGAGGCTGCAGACCGGACGACAACAAATCAGAAATGCGCCGCGCGGGCGGCAAAGCGACTGCCGAACTCATCTCAGGGGTATTCAGCGCCGTTAACGGCGGTCCCGGACCGACATGAGGTAAAGCAGATTTCCGAGCGTGGCGACGAACGCTGCCACGTAGGTCAACGCAGCCGCATTCAAGACGCGGTTTACGCCTGCCACTTCTGCGCCTGGCTGAACCATCCCCATCTGCTGCAGGATAATCTTCGCACGCCGCGAGGCGTCGAATTCGACTGGGAGCGTGATGAGTTGGAACGCGAGCAGGATGAGATAGCAGTAGATGCCGAGCGTAATCAGCCCCGTGATGCGGAAGATGAACCCGCCGAAGATGATGAATGGCAGCATGTTGGTGGCAATCTGCGTCACCGGCACGATGGCCATGCGCCATTTCAAGGGCGCGTAGGCTTTTGCATGCTGGATGGCGTGCCCGCTCTCGTGCGCGGCGATGCCGAGCGAGGCGACCGATGGCTCATTAAAGACCTTCGAGGAAAGATGGAGCGTCTTGTCCGTCGGGTTGTAATGATCGCCGAGGAAGTCATTTGTCTCGACGACCTGCACGTCGTGAATCTGCGCCGCGTTCAGTATTTCGCGGGCCGCTTCCGCGCCGCTCACGCCGGAGGTCGCACGCACTGCGCCCCACTTCTTGAACGCGCTGCTCACGCGGAACTGCGCCCAGAGGCCGATCAGGAGCGGAACGCCGACGAGCAAGAGCCAATTAGAACCGAAGCCAAAATGGTACATAGCTGTTTTTTAAGTTACGAACGTTAGACGCCCCATTCCCCCGTTCGTTCATTAAGAACGCGACCCTAAATCTCGAGCCGCTTCTCGAAGCGCGAGATGATTCGGTTGCCGGTCTCCGTGACCACCGCGGTATCTTCAAGGCGCACCCCGCCGAGCCCCGGGTAATATAATCCGGGCTCCACTGTCAGCACCTGGCCCTGCTTGAAGACTGTCTTCTGGAAACGCGGAATCTCGTGGATCTCGAGCCCAAGCCCGTGGCCGGTGCCATGGAAAAATCCGACTTGCCTTCCATCTCGCACTTCGGTCGGAAATCCTTCATCGGCGAAGAAGCGCTTCACCGCGTTGTGAATCTCGAGTCCGTCCGCGCCCGGCTTCATTCGCTTCAAGGCCATCTCCTGGCCCTTGCGCACCGTCTCCCAGAGACGGCGTTGCTCGTCGCTCGCCTTCCCGCGTACCACCGTGCGGGTCATGTCGCCGTAGTAACCACTGGCCGCGTCGCGCGGGAAGATATCGATGATGATGAGCGAATCGGCGAGCAGCGGACCCGAACCGCGCTCATGCGGATCGCAGGCCTGGTCGCCGCCGGCCACGATGGTATTTGCCGGTAAACCGCCCGCCCGCAAAATTGCGGAATCGATCTCCGCGCGCAGAATCTCAGAGGTGAGCAGACGCCCGAACCAATCCAGCCGCCTGCCCCGTCGCGCCGTGCACGCCGCCAGCACTTCCATCGCGCGCGCCATCCCCTTCTCCGTGATCGACGAGGCCCGCCGCATCAGGCGCAGCTCGTCCTCGGTCTTCTTCTCGCGTTCAGGAAAGAAGAGACCGGTTGTCGCTTTCACCCGGATGTTCGCTTTGCCCAGTTCCTCTGCGTAGCCGAGCGGGAAAGTGGCCGGGACTTCCGCCGATTTCACCCCACGCGATTCGAGAAAATGGCGGAGGACCTTTTCAAAGGAAGGGCCGCGCTTCGATCCGCCCTGCACTGCGCGCTCGAAGCTGCTGTAGGCGACGATCTCATCTGCCTGCGCCTCTTTCTTCCCGCGGTCGATTTCGAGATCGCTCAGCACCAAGGTGCGCTTGCCGTTTTGCTCAAGAAAGATGAACGGATCCGGGACGAACATGCGCGTCGCATAGAGCATGTCCGGATCGTGGTCGCTGGACGCGACAATCAGGCGGGTCGGCTGCTTCGCGGCAGATTTTTTCTTCGGCTTCACGCCGTATCGTTAGGCGCGGATGCGCCGCTTGTCATCCGGCGCTAAGCCGCGCCGCACTTCCAGCTGCCGGCGCAGAATCGAAAGCAACATCGCGAAGAGCCCGAGACTCGATCCGATCAGAATCGCGGTATCGAAGGTGAAGACGCCGACCTTTGTCCCGAGATACCGCTTCTGCGCGCCGAAGAAGACGTTCGGTTTTCCGCCGCGTCGATAATCCGTCTGCTCCATCTCCGCATTCGAGATCAAGTCGGAGACCTTCTGGTTGATGTAGAGCTGCTCGGCCGTGACCGGGCCGGACGCATCGCGAAAATCGGCGCGATCAAACGGAAGCTTGCCGGCCACAACGTCATCGATCCGCCGCAGGTAGCGATCGATCTCCTTGGCCGATTTCCCCTCGAGGCCGGAGAGGATGGCCAGCACCTCCTTCAGGTCGTTCAGGCGCGCGCCCGTCTCCGGCGTTTTCGCGTCGGGCGCGAGCCGGCGAATCTCGTTATTCACCTTTTCCTGCCGGCGGGTCAGCGGATTCAGCTTCGCATGCGCGACAACGAGTTCCTCGTACGACCAGCGCATGGCGATGAACTGGCAGATGAATGGCACCTGCAGTTTGCTGTCCATCTTCTTCGTTTTCTGGTCGGTCGGGTGTTCGTTAAACCAGCGCGAAAAGGCGTAAACGAGGCCGAGGTTGCGGTTCATGTCCTCGTATTTGATCAAGGCGCCGCCCATGATGATCTGCGGGATCAGAACGAGCGGGACGATGTTCGCCGCGGTCTTCGGATTATCGACCAGCGATGAGACGAGCAACCCGAGCGCGACGCCGCCCATCGCCGTCATGAGCATGATGCCGACGTCGACCCAGAACATCCCGCGGATCTCGAGAATCGCGTTCCCGATGAAGACAAACAGGACGCACTGGATCACGGCGAAGAAGCCGAGCGAGAGCACCTTCGAGAGC
Source organism: Chthoniobacterales bacterium (assembly GCA_046597485.1). GTDB lineage: Bacteria > Verrucomicrobiota > Verrucomicrobiia > Chthoniobacterales > UBA10450 > JACCTI01. Next base: position 1,691 of record JBKJKL010000173.1, on the reverse strand, counting down.
AGGTAGTACGGCAGGCGGACGTTGAGATTTCGCTCACGCTGCAGGACGGCGCGGTCGCCGATGATGTCATCCGCGCTGTTCGTTAGGCCGAGGAACATCGCGACGATGAGCGCGAGGAAGAGGTAGGTGGGAATGTGGTAGGCCGAGGCGAAATCATAGGTCCCGGTGTCGGAATAACGCAGGAGCGTGGCGATGAGCAGGGCGAGGACTGGCGCCACGCCGATGGTAATGATGAGGTTCCCGCGATTGCGCAGCTTGCTCATGAAAGCGCGCCGCAAAAGGGTGCGGAGCTGCGTCCACTCGTCGTGCCAGCGGATTTGGGTGCGCTTGTGTTTTTTCTCCGGCGCCTTCGGCAGCTCCGGTGTCGGCTCGCGCTTGAGCGAGACCTGCTTGACGTCCTGGATGAGGCGGAAAGCCTCGTATTTATCGCGCCAGAATTCCGGCGAATAGCGCCGCGCCGGGACGAGCTGCCCGCGGTTATTTTCCTCGTAGATAATGTCGCCGCTGATGTCGCGCAGCGGCGTTTCCAGCACATCGAAGATGAACTCGGGCCGCGTCGTGCCGCAGGCCGGGCAGCCGCCGAGTTCCGCGCCGAACTGGTGCTGGTGCTCCGCCTCCGCGAAGTAGCGCAGCATGTCGGTCGGGGTGCCGAAGAAGACCAGTTTCCCACCGCGATCGAAGAGGATCGCCTTGTGAAACATCTGGAAAAGCTTCGAGCTCGGCTGGTGAATGGTGACCACGATGATCTTGTTGTGCGCCATTCCACGGATGATCTCGATCACGTGCTCCGAGTCCTTCGAGGAAAGGCCGGAGGTCGGTTCATCGAAGAGATAAACGTCGGCGTTCCCGATCATATCGAGGCCGATGTTAAGTCGCTTCCGCTCGCCGCCGCTGAGCGTTTTTTTGACCGGCGACCCGACGACGCTGTCCTTGCGCTCGCTCAGGCCGAGCTCGACCAGCTTGCCCTCGAGACGGCGCGCGCGATCGCGCGGTGAGAGATGCGGTGAGCGGATCGCGGCCGCGAATTCGAGGTTCTCGGCGATGGTCAGGTTCTCGTCGAAAGCATCCTCCTGCGGGATGTAGCTGACATATTTCTTGAGGTCGTCGAGATGCTCGTAGAGCGACTCATCGTTCAGCAAGACGCGACCGCTCGTCGGTTGCAATTGCCCGCCGAGCACTTTCATCAGCGTGCTCTTGCCGGACCCACTCGCTCCCATGACGCAGACAAGCTCGCCGCGATTGATCGAGAACGAGATGCTGTCGAGCGCGATCTCGGAATTCCGGAAGCGGTGATTCAGATCCACGACCTCGAGCGAGCGAATGATGTTGCGCTCTTCCTCGATGATCCGCTCGGAAAAATTGCAGCGCAGGAACTGGCCCGTGTCGATCCGGATCGTGTCGCCATCCTGCAACGGCGCGGTCCCCCGCACCGCCGTCTCGCCGACCATGATCGGGCGATCGGACTCGATGACCTCGAGCGTGCCGACAAGCTCGTCGTAGTCGCAATTAATCTTCAGCAAGACGTCGCCGCTCGTGCCGGGAGAAAGAAGAATGTCGTCCTCCTCGAGCAGGCTCGGATTGTTTGAGACGAGGTATTCCGACTTCGAGGCCTTGAGCTGGAACCGGCCGCCCATCGCCCGAGCCCGACGGCGCAGGTCGGTCAGGTCCATCTCGCTGTCGTTAAAAAACTG
>JBKJKL010000150.1:0-11603 GCA_046597485.1 Chthoniobacterales bacterium | reverse complement strand
CGACCGAAGTCGAGGCCTCTCCTCTGATCACATCTGGTGCTGTTGTCGCGCCGTCCACGTTAATGATTCTCGTGCGGGTTCAGGACGCCTTTGTCGTGACCTTCCGCGTCGTGCGGACCGTTCGCGCCGTTCGCCGCGTGGTGGGCAATGGGGCTGGCGATCCCGACCAGGTGCGCGTCCGGCATCCGTGGGTTGGGGTTGCGAATACGCGCGAGGTAACTCGTGCGGGTGTTCACATTCAAGTATTCGAGCAGCCGATAGTTACGGTCCTGCTTTTTCATCTGCGAGACGCGCGATTCCGGATCTCGCACGTCGCCGAAGACGATCGCGTCCATCGGGCATGCCTGGGCGCAGGCGCTGGTAAAGGAATCGCGCGGGATCAAGGTGTTGGCGGAAGCGCCGGCCTTTACGTGCGCGGCGATCTTCGCTTCCTCGATCCGCTGCACACAGTAGGTGCACTTCTCCATCACGCCGCGCATACGCACAGTCACGTTTGGATTTTTCTGCAGCCTGGTGAGGTCGGGCGCGCCCTTCTTGGTCAACGGCCCGAGGTATTCCTCGTAGACGTTGATCGGGCCGGCGATTTTTTTCTTGCCCACGGGCCGCTGGTTGTAATCGAAGAAATTAAAACGGCGCACCTTGAACGGGCAATTGTTCGCGCAATAGCGGGTGCCGATGCAACGGTTGTAGGCCATCACGTTCAGGCCGTCTTCGCTATGCACGGTCGCATTGACCGGACAGACGGTTTCGCACGGCGCGTTCTCGCAGTGCTGGCACATCATCGGTTGATGCACCATCTCCGGCTGCTCCGGGATTTCGCCGCGATCTTGGTTGTAATCCTTCTCGTCCGCGAAGTAGCGGTCGATGCGCATCCAATGCATCGCGCGCCCATGGCTGACCTGCAGTTTGCCGACGACCGGAATGTTGTTTTCCGCCTGGCAGGCCATGACACAAGCGCTGCAGCCGGTGCAGACATTCAGGTCCACCGCCATGCCCCACTGCTGCGGAGCGTTCAGCGGCGGATGGCTATAAAGGGTCGGAAGCTGCGACGGGAGCTCATCGTCACCGGCGATCTCGGTCACGAACTCATTGTTCGTGCGATAGCGCTCGATCGTGGCCTCGCGCACCATGCCGCGGCCTTCGATGCTCCAATGCTCCTGCGTGGTGGCAAAGGCATAGGAACCGGCCACCTTTTTCACTTCCACGCTCTTCACCGTGCGGCCATCGGCCACGATAAAATGCGGATGCGCCGCGGTGCGCAGATAATAACCGTTGAACCCGGTCGTCTCGCCCGAAGGCGGCTGCTGAGCGCCTTCCGCGCCGGCGTATGGCAGCGGACCCTCCGCCCCGACTGCACGCCCATAGCCCAACGGAATGGTCACGGAATTATCTGCATGACCAGGAGCGATCATTGCCGCAATGCGCAACTGGCGCACGATCGGCTGGCCGGCGCTGTTGCCAGCTTCGGTAACCGTAATCTCGATCATGTCGCCCGTGCTCACCTTCAGATGGCGGGCATAGGCCGGGCTAATCAGGGCCGCATTGTCCCAAGTGAGTTTCGTCACCGGGTCGGGCATTTCCTGCAGCCAGCCGTTGTTCACGTAGCGGCCGTCATCGACCGAGTAATCACCCACGAGCACGATCTCGGGTGAATCCGGCGTCGGCGCAGGAATCGGAGTCCACTGCGTCTGCGCAATGCCGCCCGCGTTGTTGCCGTTGAAGGCCGGCGCTTTGTCGCGCAGCGGGACATGCGACGCAAAACCATCGCGCAGCAGCTGCGCCCAGGCCGACCCGCCGTCGCCCGGAGGATTCGTCGCTTGGAAAGTTTCCTGCACCGTCTCCGGGCCCTCACCGTGCGGCCGGCCGAGGAGCAGACTGAGCATCTGCACATCGGAGACGCCGCCAAAGAGCGGCAGGATCATCGGCTGGATCGCGAGGTAAGCTCCCTCCGCGGTGAGCGCGTCGCCCCAGCTTTCGAGATAATGCGCGCCGGGCACATGCCATTTCGCCAGCGCAGAAGTTGCGTCCTCGAAATAACCGAGCCGCACCACCTCGGGCACTTTCTTCTGCAAGTCGGCCCAATCGAGCGACTGCTTCGTCTCGGCGTCTTCCACGAGACCGCGCGGCGCATTGTAAACCGGATCGCCGCCGAGGATGAAAAGCTGTTTCACGCGGCCGGCGTTAATCTCCGCCGCGAGTTGGAGGATGCTGAACGGCCGCGACTCCAGCGGAAAATCGCGCACCAGCATCGTCGTCCCGATGTTCTTGAGCGCGGAGTTAATCCCGTAGACCATCAACTGGACGATGACCGGCTGGTGCCGCCCCGCGATCACGATGCTGGCGCCGGACTTCGCGATGAGGTCCTTCGCACATTCCGCGATCCAGGCGTCGTCGAACTGCATCGCGCCCTGTTGCGGCGTAAGCGTGGCGATGACCGAGCCGAGACCGGCGTCGCTCGTGGCCGCGGAAATTTTCTGCGCGAGCGCGTAGGTGAACGCGGGCACCTGGCTGGCCGGAATGCGCAAACGATGATCCGCCATCCCACCCGTCAGCGTGTAGTGGTTCTCGACCACGTAGAGCCGATTCATCGTGTCCTTCGCGCTCGTCACGCGGCGGCGGGCACTGAAGGCGCGCACCGAGGCGACATCGCCTTCGTTCGGATCGAGAAAATCGCTATCGAGCGCGAGGACAACGTCCGCGCGGTCGAAGCGCGGCACGAGCTTCGAGTTCGCGCCGAAAGTCATCTCGCTGGAGTAATTCTGCGCGTCGCTCAGGAGCGGCTCGTAGCGGCACCAGCGCATGCGCGGATAAACGCGCTCCAGTTCACGGCGCAGACGATCGCGCGTCGGCGAAAGCGTTTCCTCGACGAGGAAGGCCAGCCCCGCGCCACCGTCGGCGGCAAGCTGCGGTCGCAGTTGCTCGAGATATTTTTGGAAGGCGGCCGCATCGCGCGTTTCTCCGACCCAGCGCGATGAATTCTTCGCCGCGGGAGGCCCGCTGCTCTTGCGTTTGTGCTCGTCCTTTTTCTCGACCTTCTCGATGAAGCGCTTCGAGCGCGCGGGATCGTAGAGATCGAGGATCGAAGCTTGCGCGTAAGCGTCCGTGCCGCCACCACTCGCCGGATGAAGCGGGTTGCCTTCGACCTTGATCGGGCGGCCATCGACGGTCGAGACGACGAGCGGAAGCGCACCGGTGCGGCGCGGCATCGCGGTCGCGTAGTAAAGCGGTTTGCCCGGGATGGCCCACTCGACGCTCTTCGAGAACGGGAGCAGATGCGCTTCCGGACGACGGCAGCTGGTCAGGCCGAAACCGGCAAGCGCGACAGAGGCGCCCATCAGTTTGAGGAAGCCGCGGCGCGACCACTCGTCACCTGTGAGCTGCGCAGCGCCGGACGGGAATTCACGCTCCAGCCAGCCGCGGAACTCCGGCGTGTCGCTGAGTTCATTGACGCTGCGCCAGTAACGACGGCCAGTGGCGGGCTGCGGAGGATGTTCGAGAATGCGCTTCATCGGTGGCAACCCTGGCAATTGAGCGGCGGTTGCACGTTCCAGCGTTCCTTTAGTGTCCGCCCGATTTCCTGCTGGGTGAGCTTTTGCTTTTTGCTCCAGTCTTCGCCCTGCGCATCGGCTGGCTGCCCATATTGCGCGACGAACTCAGCCGGGTTCACATCCTTCGGCTCCCAGTTCAAATTGTAAACCTGATCAACCGGGCGGAGGTGATTCTCCGGGGCGCGATGGCACTCAAGGCACCAGGCCATGCTGTGCGGCTTGGCGTGATAGACCACGTCCATCTCGTTCACCTTCCCGTGGCAGCTCGCGCAGCTGATGCCACGGTTCACGTGCGCGGCGTGGTTGTAGTAGACGTAATCCGGCGTGCGATGAATCTGGACCCATTCGATCGGCATCCCTGTCTTCCAGCTGGCGCGAACGGGCTCGAGTTTGGGGCTATTCGCCTGCACCTGGGTGTGACAAGCCATGCAGGTCTGCGTATTCGGCAGATTCGAGTGTGCGGCGACGTCGACGAAGCTGTGGCAATAGCGGCAATCCATCCCGAGTTGGGAGACGTGGAGACTATGCGGGAAGAGCACTGGCTGGATCGGCGCGTAGCCGACACGGGTGTATTTCGGCGTCACGTAATACCACGTCGCGGCCGTCACCCCGGTCACGATCGTGAGCAGGATGATCAGGATCTTAAGCGGGAGCCAGTTCGACCAGCGTGGGAAAAAATTCGCCATAGGAGCTAGCGAAACGCCGCCGCACAGGGCCGCTGCCGCCAACCTGAAAACGAGAGGGCGGGATGTTTAGGATGTGCGCGGTAACCGCGAGTGGGTGCTTTGCGCGAATCGTGATCAGCCACAGCGGCGCTGACTCTATAAATGGCCCTCGCGATGGCAAAAGAAAATTGCTCACGAGCCAAAATTCTCTGCGCGCCGGTGAACATGGTGTCTCGGTAACGCGGAAAAATTGCGGACGCAAAAGGAATCACACCCGGAGGGCTCGTCCGGCAAAAAAAGCGGAGACGATTACTCGTTAGGCCGCGGCGACTGACCGTTCACTATCTCCGGCGGGTCGACGAACTCGGTCGAGAGCTGCCGGATTGTCGCGGTGTGGATGTGATGACTCGCGCCGAAGCCCACCGGCCCAAGAAAGACTGTGGCCCCGGCCAGCGCGAGCGCGAGCGCCTTGAGCACGATCGCCTAGCAGAGTGGCTCGGGCGGCCAGCGATCGTTTTCGCGGATGAAATGGGGAGGGCGACCGCTTCATCGTGGGGGGCGTGTCGTCGCCAGTCTAACGAGTCACGAGCGAAAGCGCTACGACTCGTCCCAGCCAAGTGGCGATGAGACAAAGAAAAACGGAAGCGGTGATGTTGAGCCCGGCGCGGCCCCAGTCGCCGTCGCGGATCAGATCGAGCGTCTGCAGACTGAAGGACGAGAAGGTCGTGTAGCCGCCGCAGATCCCGAGGAGGAGAAATTGCCGCAGATTTGCCGCGGCGAGAAAACGCCCCGCCGGATCGCTCACGGTCGCGAGCAGGCCGACGAGGAAGCAGCCAGTCACGTTGACGATGAGAGTGCCGAGCGGAAACGACTCGCCGTAGCGAGCGGCGATCGCACCCGAAAGCCAAAAGCGCGCGCCGGTCCCCAGCGCGCCGCCGAGCATCACGAAGAGGGTATTCAGCATAGACAAAGCGCGTCCTTTCCCCGCTGAGCGAAACGGAAAACGTGGTTGGAAGATTCTCGCGGTCTTCGGGGTTTTCCTGACACGCGCACCGCGGATTCAACGCGAATCAGTGGCACTATGGCAGACGAAAAAGAACACAAACGCGAACTGATCGATACCGGCACCGATAAACGTTATGTCCGGCGCGATGACGAGGGGAAATTCAAAGAGAGTGACGACGTCGGCCGCTCCATCTCACAGGACGTGCGCAAGCACGCGAAGACCGAGGTGAAACCCGGTCAGGGCGACCACGGCGACCAAAAGTAAATTAAAAGGAAACGGCGGCGCATTCGGCCGCGCCGCTTCAGCGGTTTAAGGTCGGTTTGTGGATAGTCGCTGGTAGAAGACATACCGACAGCCGTCTTGAAGAAAGCGATCGCGCTCACCGGTCGCGGATCTGAAGAGGATATCCAGCGTGGCGCCGCGGCCGGGTTCGACCATTACCTGATCAAGCTGGTCGACTTCCACGAGTTGCGCACTCTCCTCGCAGCGAAGTAACAACCGCGGCGCTGCCGAGCGTGCGCCGCAGGCACCAGCCTTTGGTAACACCCGTCGCTCTCTGCGGCGTCCCTCTACGAGTAAAGATATTCGTCGTGATACTCGCGCTGCGGAGCGACGGGCGGGAGGGCCGGGGCGCCGATCTCGGGATACTCGAAGATCTCGCCCTCATAGTTCCGGATGACGATTTTTTCCTGGTCGTGGTAGAGGACGATTTTTTCCTGGTCGTGGTAGAGGACGTAGCCAGGGTTGATCGGCACCTTGCCGCCGCCGCCGGGAGCATCGATCACGAACTGCGGGACGGCGTAGCCGGTGGTGTGGCCGCGCAGGCCCTCGATGATCTCAATGCCCTTCGCAACGGAGCTGCGGAGGTGGGCAGAACCGGTGATGAGGTCGCACTGGTAGATATAATAAGGGCGCACGCGACACATGAGGAGCTTGTGCACGAGGGTGCGCATGGTCTCGAGGGAATCGTTCACGCCGGCGAGGAGGACGCTCTGATTGCCGAGGGGAATGCCGTGGTTGGCCAGCATCTCGAGGGCGGCTTTCACTTCGGTGGTGAGCTCACGCGGATGGTTCACGTGCACGCTCATCCAGAGCGGATGGTATTTCTGCAGCATTCGGCAGAGCTCGGGTGTGATGCGTTGCGGGAGAAAGATGGGCACGCGGGTGCCGATGCGAACGAACTCGATGTGCGGGATGGCGCGGAGGCGGGCCAGGATTCCCTCGAGCTTATTGTCGCTGAAGAGAAGCGCGTCGCCGCCGCTGAGCAGAACGTCGCGGACTTCGGTGTGCTCGGTCAGGTAGCGGTAGATGTCCTCGAACTCGGTGTGCAGTTCCTGTTCGCCCACGCCGCTGACGACGCGGCTGCGGGTGCAATAGCGGCAGTAGCTGGCGCAACGATCCGTGACGAGAAAGAGGACGCGGTCCGGATACCGATGGACGAGACCGGGGACCGGCATGTGCGAGTCCTCGCCACACGGGTCGGCCATGTCGTAGGGCGAACTCCAGGATTCCTCGACCCGCGGAATGACCTGGCGGCGAATCGGACACTCGGGGTTGTCCTTCTCGATCAGGTTGAAAAAGTGCGGCGTGACGGCGAGGGCGAGCTTCGTCCCAGAAAGGAGGACCCCGTTCCGCTCATCGTCGGAGAGGGTGAGGTGCTGCTCGAGTTGCGCGAGCGTGGTGACGCGGTTCTTGAGTTGCCAGCGCCAGTCGTTCCATTGCTCGGCGGGGATGTCGGGCCAATAGCCCGGCGCATGCGAAATGAACGCTTTCCCGTCTGTCTGAGTGTCAGCCGCAGTGCCCATTTTGGTGTCGATGAAAAAAAGGTTAAGACCCTTAACTATTGTGTCAACGCAGGCACTTTGAGGTGCGCGGCCCTTGATTCCGTCCGGTGAAACGCGACGCGCGTGTCGGCTGGCTGGCGGAAAATGTGGCGATCACGCGAGAACTACGCGCGGCAGCGGGCAGCGGGCGCGCCAGTTGGCCAAGCAGCTTTGAACAGCTATCCTGAAGGCGTGTCCAATCCGTTCACCATGCGACCCGTTTTCCTCTATGCCGTCCTGCTTGCGTTGAGCGCGCCGCTTCACGCCGCGCCGCCGGAAATTTCCGCTGAAACGAAACCAACCCCGAGCGTGGCGCCGGAAGCTGCGGAGGCAGGCAAGGATGTGGTTCACCAGTTGAACAACGCCTTTGCGAAAGTGTTCGATACGGTAGCGCCGAGTGTCGTCATCATCGAGACGAGCAAGAAAACCGAAGGGAGCGAGAACCCGACGCTGGACGATCTCTTTTTTAATCAGCAGCCGCCGGACGAAGGTCAGCGCCGCAACCCGCGCGATCGGCAGCCCCAGCAGAGCGAAGGCTCCGGGTTCATCTTCCGCGCCGATGGACACATCCTGACCAATCATCACGTGGTCGACGGCGCGGACCGGATCGACGTGAAGCTAAAGGACGGCCGCGAATTCCAAGCGAAGATCGTGGGCTCGGACGACAAGACGGACGTCGCAGTGTTGAAGATCGAAGCGACGAATTTGCCGGCGGTGCAGTTCGGCGACAGCGACAAGGTGCGGATCGGGCAGTTCGCCTTCGCCATCGGCACGCCGTTCAAGCTCGACTACACTTTCACCTACGGCGTGATCAGCGGGAAGGGCCGGAGCAAGCTGCTCCCGGCCTCGCTCACCGGCGGCTATTCGATTTCGGATTACCTGCAGACCGACGCTTCGATCAATCCCGGGAACAGCGGCGGTCCGCTCTGCGACATCGACGGGAAGGTGATCGGCATGAACACGCTAATCAACGGGCTCAACCGCGGGCTGGGCTTCGCGGTGCCAATCAATCTCGCCGGCGAGATCGCGGATCAGCTTGTGACCAACCACCGCATCATTCGCCCGTGGCTCGGGATCCGGATCGAGACGCTGGGTGACGACCGAACGATTCGCGACCACTTCAAGGGTCTCGACACAGGCGTGGTTGTGCGGACGACCGAAGCCGACGCGCCGGCTTACAAAAGCGATCTGCGGCCGTTTGACGTTATCACGCAAGTGGACGGCAACGCAGTCGCGAGCGACAGTCAGCTCCAGCGCGAGATCCTGCGCAAAAAAGTGGGTCAGCCGGTCGAGCTGACGGTTTGGCGAAAAGGTCAGACGCTCAAGATTGCCGTCACAACCGGCGAACTGCCGGGGGAAGTCGGCCGCGTTTCCAATGTTGCGCCATCCGGTCCGCAAAAACCAGAGGACATGAACAAGTTTGGCCTGCAGGTGCAGGAGCTGTCGAAGGAAGTCGCTGGCCGTTTAAAGCTCACCATCGATAAGGGGGTCATCGTGACTGACGTGGCCGACAATAGCCTGGCCTCTGCGCAGGGGATCGAGCGCGAAGATGTCATCACCGAGGTGGACGGAAAGCCGGTGCCGAATGTGGCCACCTTCCGCGATGCGCTGACCAAAGCGGACCCGCGCAAGGGAATCCTGCTCTACCTCGACCGCAAAGGAAGCAAGACCTTCGCGGTGCTGAAGACGGGGAGCTGACGCGGGCGCAAACCGCCCGCGTCACACTTCAAACGTTTGACTGAAACCGGCGAGCGGAATTAACCGCGCTTGCTGCCGGCAACGAGCATGATCACGCCGCCGGCGATGCAAACGCCGCCGACGATCGGGCCCACGGGCACGCGATGCTCGTTTTCCTTGTTCACTTCGAGCGGCCCGAGTTTGGCGACGTTTTCTTTCGTCGTGAAACTCGCGATGCCGCCCCAGGCCAGCAACAAAATGCCGGCCACGATGAGGACGATGCCAAGGATACCGGCCGGTTTCATCAAGGGAGAACCGGCGACTACAAGGTGCGGCGACCCTGGATCAAATTGATGATCAGGATCACGACGGCGATGACGAGGAGGATGTGAATGAACCCGCCCATTGTGTAGGAGCTGACGAGTCCAACAAGCCAGAGAACGAGGAGGATGACGAAGATTGTCCAGAGCATAAGTATTTCTTTCTAAGTTGTTTTCCATGCTTCGTGCGCGGCCCGCGCACTGCGCTTATGCAATCTATGCGTTTTTGCATCGCCGCCATTTCGCTGTCGCAGCCCGGGGCGATTCACTGGAGAATTTTGCTGGCGAGCGCGCCCTAAAGGTTCTAGAACCTATGAACCTTTCCGCCCCCTCTATGCGCTCACCTGCCCTCCTTCTTCTCGCGAGCCTCCTCACTAGTTGCGCCTATGAGGGCGTGATCGTGCGGAAGGAAGCCCGCCCCCACCCCCTCTATCACTCCATCGGCGTCGAGGGCATTTATGCTTTTGTCCTGCGCGACAACACCAGCGCGCTCCACCGCCAGATGGTCACGCCGGAAGTGTTTGAGGCATATGCGGAGGGCCAATATTTCAATGATGCGCAGGCAGGCCCAATCGCGGCGCACGATGTGAAGGATATTCAGCCCGCCGCGGCGCCCGCGATGCAGCGCTCGACTGATCCGGTCCCCTTCCCCAGGCCCATCCGGGTTTCGTCCAAGACCACCGCTCCATCCCGCACCGAGACGACACAAAGCTTCCGCGCCTCCGAGTTAGCGCGTTCCAGCCATTCCATGACGGCCACGTTGCGGACCGAGGTGCCGCAGAATGCGCTCATCGGCAACGATGGCGCGCAGTCCGTTCCGTCCGAAAACGTCGCGGCACAGCCGCCGCCCACGGTGGAGAAGCCGGTGGCGAAAAAAACAAAGTCTGCCGCCAAAACGTCCGCGCGCACCACTAGTACGAAGGCCAAAGTCCCCGCGAAATCCGGCAAACTCTGGCGTGAGACTGCTCCGGTAGTCGAGCCGCCAACCGTTTCCTCCGGCCCGGTCGCAAACGCGACCAACGTGCCGGAGTCGCCCTCGCCGCGCTAACGCCACTGCGCCGGTGCGGAATTGCCGCGCGCGCGTCCTTTCGTATCCTGCCGCGTGATCAAGAAGGAAGGCGCCGCGGAAAAGCGCATCGCCGTGCTCCGCGCCGAAATCGAAGCGCATAACCGGCGCTATTACGAGGAAGCGGCGCCGACGATTAGCGACCGCGAATACGACGCGCTTTATCGCGAGCTCGCCGATCTCGAAGCGGAGTTTCCTCAGTTTGCCTCGGCCGCTTCGCCCACCCAGCGTGTCGGCGGCGCGCCGCTGAAGGAGTTTGCGCAGGTCACGCATCGCGCCCCGATGCTCAGCCTCGACAATACCTACTCCGAGAAGGAGGTGGCCGATTTTTACCGCCGGATGGAGCGGCTTTTGCCTAACGAGAGCATCCGCGTCGTGATCGAGCCCAAGGTCGACGGGGTGGCTGTCTCGCTGCTCTACGAGGATGGCCAGCTCCGCTACGCGGCCACACGCGGCGACGGCACTGTCGGCGATGACATCACGCAAAACATCCGGACGATTCGTAGCATCCCCGCGCGGTTGAAAGGGGCTGCGCCGAAAGTGCTCGAGGTCCGCGGTGAGGTTTACATGGATAAAAACGGCTTCGCGAAATTGAACGCGAGCCGCGAGGAGCAGGGCCTGCCCGCTTTCGCCAATCCGCGCAACGCGGCCGCCGGTTCCTTGAAGCAGCTCGACCCCGCGATCACCGCGCAGCGTCCGCTCGGTCTCATCTGCTACGGCACCGGCGCGCTCGAGGGCGCTGAGATCGAACTGCATTCCGCGCTCTTCCCGTTCCTGAAAAAACTCGGCCTGCCCGCGGCAGAGCGCTCGTGGAGCGCAGACTCGCTCGAGGAGACGCTCGCGGCCATTCGCGACCTTGATCGCGTCCGGCACGACTTCGCCTACCAGACCGACGGGGCGGTGGTGAAGGTGGACTCCTTCGCGCAACGGCAACGCCTTGGTTTCACCGCGAAGTCACCGCGCTGGGCGATCGCCTATAAATACGAAGCCGAGCAGGCCGAGACGAAGCTGCACGACATCCTGGTGCAGGTTGGCCGCACGGGAGTGCTCACGCCAGTCGCCGCGCTCGAGCCTGTTTTCGTCAGCGGCTCAACCGTCGCGCGCGCCACTTTGCACAACGAAGACGAAGTCCGGCGAAAGGACATCCGGATCGGCGACACCGTCGTGATTGAAAAAGCTGGCGACGTCATCCCGGCGGTTGTGCGCGTGCGCACCGATCTGCGCACGGGCGAGGAGCGCGCGTTTACCATGCCGGCGAACTGTCCGGAGTGCGGCCGCGCAGTTCAGAAGGAGCAAGTCGCCGTCCGCTGCGTCAATGCGCAATGCCCCGCGCAGATGCGGCGGCGCATCGAACATTTTGCATCGCGCAGCGCGATGGACCTCGAGGGTTTCGGCGAAGCGCTCGTGAGCCAAATGGTCGAGCACGGCGTGCTGCACGACGTGAGCGAAATTTACGCCCTCGACGCGGCCAAGCTCAGCCGCCTCGAGCGCATGGGCG
>JBKJKL010000124.1:0-2536 GCA_046597485.1 Chthoniobacterales bacterium | reverse complement strand
GGATTGATATCGAAAAGGCCGCAGATAGCGAAGCCAAACTCGCCCCGTTCCGGTTGGCGCTTTTGCGAGGCGCGCTCACACGCGATGAGCCGGGGCGATGGGCGGGATGCGATCTTTTGCGGCGAGACGGATCGGTTGCTTTAAGCGCCTTATTTAGCCCGGCCGAAGAGACCCCACTTGGGTTTTCCGGCAACTTGCTCGGTGGGCTTTGGGGCCGTGCTGGGCGAGGCACTGGGGCTGGCGCCGACGGATTGCCCTTTGCGTTTCGTCACGGCACCGATCACGAGCTCGTCCCACGGGCCGCTGATCGTTTCGGCGGGTGCGCGGACGTATTGATCGTAGGCAAACTCGATCGCTTCCCAGCTTGCGATCTCGTAAAGCGCTTCGGCATCGCGGAGGGCGCCGCGCTCGGCGTGGACGATGTTTCCATTCTTTAAAAAGACGAGCGCGGTCTGCGAACCGCGCACCAGTTGCAGCGCGCCGTCGCGCCGTGCGAGGCAGCACATCTGGAGGAGGTCGAGGGCGTGGAAAAGATCCATCCCTGTTTGCCGTTGCTCGTCAGCGCGCGCGATTGCGTTCAGGAGCCGTTCGCCGTCGATCGGCTCGGGGAAAATCTTCGTCGTGGTCAGGTCGATTCGCTGCTCGCTCGCTTCGTAGGCGGGGAGGAACATCGTCTGGAGACCGGCAAACATTTCGCTGAGCGAGCCGCCTAACGAGAAGCCGTCCACCTTCTCGCCGCGCAGTTGGGTGATGAGCAGCGAGCAGCGCGAAACGCCGCGGGCCCAGTCGAGCGCTTTCGCGTCGCTCTGGGCAAAGCCGCAATGGTGCTCGGTGTACTCCTTCACCATCTGCACGAGGGGCTCGCCGACCTCAGCGTCGTCGTGGACGATGAGTATCTGCATCACTGCTGCGAGTTAGTAAGCGAGAGCGGGGGCGGAAAGAGATTGAGGAGCTTGCTCGGCTCGGCGCGCACGTCCTGCAGTTGGTCGTTGAAGTAAACCCGGACCTGGTAACCGGCGTATTTGCGGTCGCCGTTTTCTGCGCTGGACTTTTTCACCGATGCCTTCCGGCTACCGGTGGGCGGTGTGACCTGCGCCGCCGCCTCCGCGAGCGCGGCCTCGGAGGAAATGGAGCCGCTCTTTAAGCGGACATAGGAAACCTGGAGGACTTCCGGGTTGTTCTTCTTCCAGTCGTGGTCGGGCGTGATCCACTCGTAGTTCACGTCGGCATCGGTCAGGGCCATCTTGTTGTTGTCGACCGCGTCGTAGAAGTAGACTTGGATCTTCACCTTGGTGTGATCGCTGATCGTGTTCGGGCGTTTCTTCACGGCCACGCGCAACGTCAGGTTGGCCTGCGCATCCGGATCGGAGTTCTCGGTCACGGTCGCTTCGGAGATGCCGAAGCTGGAACCTTCCGGGATGCCATCGCGGTCCACCCGCATCGCCCCGGCATCGAGCGGTGAGACGCCGGCGAAACCAGGGCCGGCGGCGGTCGCGGCCGCGTTTGTCGGTGCGACGCCCACTTTCAGTTTCATCTCCGCCAGCTCATAGAGGGGGCCGGCGGCGGGGCCGATTTCCTGGATCTTCCGCCAAGTCTCATTCGAGCGGTCGTAGAGTTGCATCGACTCGTAGACCATTGCCATCTCGGCTAGGACGCTGGCGTTTTTCGGGTCGCGCGCCGCGGCATCCTGGAGACGGGCGAGGGCGGTATTGGTGTCGCCGCGTTCGCGCAGCGCGGACGCTTCTTGCAGGAGTAGATCGGCTGCGGAAAGGGCGGGTGTGCTCGGCTGTGCTTTGGTCGCCGCGGCAACGGGCGAACCAGCTGAGGCGGGTGCCGTTCCTTCAGTCGTGGCTGGGGCGGCGGCCGCGGCGGGATTGGCTTCCGTCCCAATGGCGGCAGTCGCATTTTTCGAACGCATCCGGCCGGCAAAGTGCAGGCCGACCGCGACCAACTCGAAGAAACCGAGGAGGGCGACGGCGACGAAAGCCATCGTGACCGTCTTGTCCGGGCGCAGGGGCGAGGAAAATGTCGATGCGGCCATGGAGTCTTGTCTTGGTTTAAACGTAGCGCGCTGGGCGGTCAACCCGTGCCCGGTCGCGCGGGCGGGAGCCGCAGGCTAGCGCGAAATGTCCGCCTGGCTGAGCGTCTTGAACCCTTCGCCGGCCAGGACGGAGGCAGCGCAGTCAGTATCGTCGACATGGATGGCGAGCGCGGCGCGTCCATGCGGACGGGTCAGGAGCGGATAACAAAAGTGGATGTTCACCTCCGCCATCAGGAGCATCGCGAGGAGCTTCGAGAGCTGGTCGCCCAGTTCCTCGAGCTCGACCACCATCATCTCGCAGTGACCGAAGGCGACGCCGTGCTCGGAGAAGACGCGTTCGACCAAGTCCGGGTCGCTGACCACGATGCGGGCGATAGCGGAGTCGGTCGTTTCCGTGATGCTGAGCGCCACGACATCGACGTGGTGCGAGTTGAGGAGCTTCACCACCTCGAGCATCGCGCCCACTTTGTTTGGGAGGAAAACGGAGAACTGGCG
>JBKJKL010000322.1:0-5337 GCA_046597485.1 Chthoniobacterales bacterium | reverse complement strand
GCCCCGGCGGTTCGGTCACGGCGGGTCTAGCGATTTTCGACACGATGCAGTTCCTCACCTGCGACGTGAATACCTACTGCATTGGCATGGCGGCCTCGATGGGCGCGGTGCTGCTCGCGGCGGGGACGAAGGGGAAGCGGTATGCGCTGCCGAATTCGGACATCATGATCCATCAGGTCAGCGGCGGCGCGCAGGGAACGGCGAGCGATGTCGAGCGGACGGTGGAATACATGTACAAGCTCAAGAAACGCCTCATCCGCATCCTGGCGGACAGCACCGGCAAGAGCGAAGAAGTGGTAAGGAACGATTCGGATCGCGACTATTACATGAGCGCCCTCGAAGCGAAGGAATATGGCCTCGTCGATACGGTCGTCAGCTCCCGAAAAGACCTCAAAGTTGAGACTCCGGCAGACGCTGGCGCGGAAAAAGCTGACTCCTGACCGTATATGGCCAGAGCGAGTAATTTAACGATGTGCAGTTTCTGCGGGAAGAGTCATGCCGAAGTGCGTAAACTCATCGCTGGCCCAGGAGTGTATATCTGTGATTCTTGCATCAATGTCTGCAAAGGCATCCTCGACAAGGAACTGAACGAAGACACGAGACGCCAGAGCACCACGCTGCGGGTTCCAAAGCCGATCGAAATCCGTCGTCAGCTCGACAATTTTGTCATCGGTCAGGACCGCGCGAAGAAAGTGCTCAGTGTCGCCGTTCACAATCACTACAAGCGCATCCTGCACAACAGCTCGGTCGGCAGCGGCACCTCGGTGCAGTTGGATCCGCTCACGGATGTCGAGATCGAGAAGAGCAACGTCCTGCTCATCGGCCCGACCGGCAGCGGCAAGACACTTCTCGCCCGCACGCTCGCTCGCATCCTCGACGTACCTTTTTGTATCGCAGATGCCACCACGCTCACCGAAGCCGGCTACGTCGGCGAGGACGTGGAAAATATCATCCTCCGCCTCTTGCAGAATGCGGACTACGATGTGAAGCGCGCCGAGATCGGCATCGTTTACATCGACGAAATCGACAAGATCGGGCGCAAGACGGACAACGTCTCGATCACCCGCGACGTTTCCGGCGAAGGCGTGCAGCAGGCGCTGCTCAAGATTCTCGAAGGCTCCACCTGCAACGTGCCACCGCAGGGCGGCCGGAAGCATCCCCACCAGGAATACATCCAGGTGAACACGGAGAAGATCCTTTTCATCTGCGGCGGTGCTTTCGTCGGTCTCGACAAGATCGTGCAGAAGCGCATCGGCAAACGCACGATGGGCTTCAGCAGCCAGTCGGTGGACGTGGAAGAGGCGCTTACGAAACAGGCGGTCCGTCACGTGGAGCCAGAAGATTTGCTCAGCTTTGGAATGATCCCGGAATTCATCGGCCGTCTTCCGGTCGTGACCGCACTCGATGCGCTCACCGAGGACGAGATGGTGCAGATCCTGACCGATACGAAAAATGCGATGATCAAGCAGTACACCAAGCTCTTCTCGATGGAGGGAGTGCGCTTGAGTGTGACGAAGGATGCAATCCGCGCCCTAGCCGCGCAGGCGGTTACAAAGGGCACTGGCGCGCGAGCCCTGCGCTCGATGCTCGAGCGCATCATGCTCGACATCATGTATGACGTGCCCAGCCGCGAAGACATCGCGGAGGTCACGATCAACCGCGCCGTGGTCGAGGGGAAAAAGTCGCCCCTCATTCGCAAGAAGCAGGACAAGGACGCGGCGTAGGCGCGCTGGCGCCGCATTCGCGGTAGCAGAGCGGGGACGGGTGCGCGAGTAGTGCTCCCGATGCGCATCTTCGTTGTAAACACGGGCACCGAGCTGCTGCTCGGCAATGTCCTGAATACGCACCTCACCTTCATCGCGCGCGAGCTTTTCCCGCTCGGGCTCCGGGTGGAGAAACAGCTCACCGTCCCGGATGGGCCGGCGATCCGTGATGAGCTCGCGGCTGCTCTGGAGCAGGCCGATATTATATTCGTTACTGGCGGTCTCGGGCCGACGACGGACGACATTACTCGGGAGGCGGCGGCCGAGTTGCTCGGCCTCGGGATGCAGCAAAACGCCGAGGTCGCGGAAGCGATCAAATTGCGTCTTCGAACGCGCGGCTTCCCGATGACCGACCGCATCCTGCGGCAAGCGGACGTGCCGACGGGTGGCGAGGTCCTGCCGAACGCGAACGGCACCGCGCCGGGTCTTTATTTGAAGAAGCTCGGCGAGCGCACACAGCATCTCTTTCTTCTGCCAGGACCGCCGCGCGAGCTCGAGCCGATGTTTCGCCGTGCCGTGTTGCCGATCCTCATCGGGATCAACAAAGGGAAAACGGCGGACATTTGCCGCACCTTCAAAATTGCCTGTGTTGGCGAGTCGGTAGTCGAGGCCGCGGTGGGCGAGCAGCTGCTTGCGCTCCGGGGTCTGGAGCTCGGCTACTGCGCGCGGCCGGGCGAAGTCGACGTGCGTGTGATCGGCCCGAGCAAGCTGATCGAAGCTGCGGAGCGGATCATCCAGAACGCTTTTGGCCAACAGATCTTCACCATGGAAGACGAGAACCTGGAGCAGGTCGTGGTGCGGCTCTTGCGCGACGAAGGCAAAACGCTCGCGGTCGCGGAATCGTGCACCGGCGGGGCGTTGGCGAACCGGGTCACAAATGTGCCGGGCGCGTCCGCTGTTTTCCTGGCTGGCTATGTCACCTATGCGAATGCAGCGAAGAGTGCCGCGCTCGGAGTGCCGATGAGCGAGATCGAGGCGCAGGGCTCAGTCAGCGAAGCGGTCGCGCGGAGAATGGCGGAGGGCGCGCTGGCCCGCGCGCATTCTGATTATGCGATCGCAACCACTGGCATCGCAGGCCCGGATGGCGGCACGGACGAGAAGCCGGTCGGGACCGTTTTCATCGCCTTCGCTTTTGCCAGTGGACCGACCGAAGTCCATCGCCGGCTTTTTATGATGGGCCGCCTCGGCTTCAAGCAAATGGTCACCCAAACCGCGCTGGAGTTGCTCCGGGAACGGCTGGTGGCGAACCGCTCGCAGCCCGCGGGCACCTAGTCGGCAGTGATCGTGACCGGCGTGCCGACTTTCACCTTGGCGTAAAACATCTCCGCGCCCTGCGGCGGCATACGGACGCAGCCGTGCGAAGCCGGATATCCAGGGAGGATGCCGATGTGCATGCCGACGCCGTCGCCCGTGAGGCGCATGAACCATTTCATCGCCGCGCCGACGTAATGCGTCCCGCTCGGCGCCGAGTCAATCCGCACGCTGATCCCGGACCGGACGACGCGCCCAGCGCCGTCGACGAAATCGCCGTAGACACTAGAGCGATGATCCTTGTCCTTCTCGAGGACGGAGAACTGGCCCGAAGGCGTCATCCCGGCGCGCTTGCCGGAGGAAATCGGCGTATCGATCGCGATCTGATCGCCTTTCAGGAGGAAGGCGCGCTGCTTAGCGAGCGAAACGACGATCCGGGCCTCATCAGCGTTAAGATTGTCGTAGACCGACCTGTTCACGTTGATCGGGGCTTGCCGATTGATCAGCTCGCTTGGTTTCCGCATCGGCTGGCCGGCCGGCGCGGAGGGCCGCTGCGCAGCGGGCGGAGCGGTGCGGACGGGCGGCCTCGGGCGCGCCAGTTGGGCCTCGGCGCGTTCGCCGAAACAACAAAGAGCGAGCGCGAGCAGGACGAGGCGCGGAAGGGAGCAGATCACGGGTTCCAATGTGTGTAGCCGCTCACGCGCTGCAACCAACCGGGGAGCCAGCGCGTTTCGTTTCGTTCGGCTGGAGAATTCTTCACCCGTTGGGTGAGAATCGCGCGGGCGGAGCGGGCAAATTCTGTAACCGAAGGCGAGCCTGGCTTGGTTTCACTCATTCCTTGAAGCACCTGCAGCAAGCCCCATCCTTGTCCGCGGTAACGCTCGCTGTCGAGAACGCCTTCGCCTTTGAAATTCACGTAATCAATCAGCGCGTAGCAGCCACGCGCGCTGCTCGCCACCCGCTCGAATTGCCGCTCCACTGCAGCCCGCTCCGCCGCGGGCGCCTCCGCCAGCATCTTCGGCAGCGCCTGCTGCAGCCGCTGGATCAGGAAGGTGGTTTGCAGGTCGACCGTCCGGGCGAGGAAGCTGCGCAACTCGCGCATCTCCGGGCAGCCGCCGGCGGCATTGAAGGCGGCTCGCGTCGGCCAGGGACAGCCGCTTTCGCGATTCGCAGAAACGACCCGCGGGAGAGTCACGCCGCGCTCTGCGATGAAGCGGGCAAGGTCCGGGAAGCTCTCCTCGAACGGACCGCGCACCCCTTTGGGATACCAGATGAAATGACCGATCCCGAGCGAGGCGAAATTCTCGCCCGTGTTCCACGAGGTAAGCCCCGCGACCGTGCCGGCGCATTCGTTTTGCCAGATCTGTTGTCCGACCTTCGCTGCCGCGGCGCGGCTGAGTTCAACCGCGCCCGCGACATTCTCCGTGAGGGAAAAAAGCGCGCAGGCGGGGGCTAAAAAGAGGGCTGGGCCCCGCCTTGACGGTCCCATTTTCGGCGATAGCATGCTGTCGCCTCTCGAGCCGCTGACTAACCCGGGGGTCGCTTTCTTAATCCTCATGAAAAATATCTGCATTGCTTTGACCGGTCTCATCGTCGCCACGAGCGCTTTTGCGCAGGAACCTCCGCAGCTCAAGGACGAGCGCGCGAAGGTTAGTTACAGCATCGGGCTCGATATCGGAAGCACCTTCAAGAAGCAATCGATGGATATCGATACCGATATCATGCTGCGCGGCCTTAAGGATGGCTTGAGCGGGGCGAAGGCGGCCATGAGCGAAGAGGAAGTGCGCCAGACAATGACGACCTACTCGAAATCGATGATGGAAAAACAGGCGGAAAAAGCGAAGAAGTCCGGCGAGGAAAATGTAGAGAAGGGCAAAAAGTTCCTTGAAGAAAACAAGAGCAAGGAAGGCGTGAAGACAACCGCCAGCGGCTTGCAATACAAGGTGCTGAAAGAAGGCACCGGCCCGATGCCGAAAGAGACGGACACCGTGGTCACGAACTACCGCGGCACCACGCTCGAGGGCAAAGAATTCGACAGCTCCTACAAGCGGAACGAACCCGCCACCTTCCCAGTCAATCGCGTCATCAAAGGCTGGACTGAAGCGCTCCAGATGATGAAGGTCGGCTCCAAGTATCAGCTCTTCATTCCGGCCACCCTCGCCTATGGCGAACGCGGCGCCGGCCAGGACATCGGGCCGAACGAGACGCTCCTCTTTGACGTCGAGCTCTTGGAGATCAAGGCAGCCGAAGCAGCTGCCAGCCCGGCCGCCAGTGCGGCGGCTTCAGCGGCGTCGGTCAAGCCAGCGACTGCGACGACTTCTCC